>JAMOSE010000086.1 GCA_027063215.1 Sulfurimonas sp.
GTAAGAGAAGAATTTCTAAAATTTTTTGAATCAAAAAATCATACAAGAGTGGCTTCTGCACCTTTAGTGCCTGATGATGCAACACTCCTTTTTAACAATGCGGGCATGGTCCCTTTTAAGTCGATTTTTACGGGTGAGGTTCCTCGCCCTGAAAATCCGCGTGCAACTTCTTGTCAGACATGTATTCGTGCCGGTGGCAAGCACAATGACTTGGAAAATGTTGGGCATACTGCTCGTCACCATACATTTTTTGAGATGCTTGGGAACTTTAGCTTTGGAGACTACTTCAAAGAAGAAGCCATTGCCTATGCATGGGAATTTATCACAGAAGTTTTAAAACTCGATCAAGACAAGCTTTGGGTTACTGTTCATGAGAGTGATGATGAGGCTGAGAAGATATGGAAAAAACATATTGCCGCTGATCGCATTATGCGTTTGGGTGACAAAGACAACTTCTGGTCTATGGGTGATACCGGTCCGTGTGGTCCATGTTCTGAGATCTTTTACGATCAAGGTGCAGAACACTTTAGCGGTCCTGAAGATTATATGGGTGGAGAGGGTGACAGATTTTTAGAGATCTGGAATCTGGTCTTTATGCAGTATGAGGTAAAAGAAAAAGGTGGTGAGCGTATACCACTTGCAAAACCGTCTATCGATACAGGTATGGGTTTAGAGCGTGTTGTAGCGATCAAAGAAGGAGCACTCTCAAACTATGGTTCAAGCCTTTTTATGCCAATTATCCGCAAAGTTGAAGATCTTATTGGTAAAGAGTACGTGTATGCAAGCGGTGCATCATACCGTGTTATAGCCGATCATATTCGAACAGCGGTTTTTCTTCTTGCGCAGGGTATAAACTTCTCAAATGAAGGGCGTGGTTATGTTCTGCGTCGTATTTTACGCCGTGCTGTAAGACATGGGTATCTTTTAGGTTTTCGTGAGCCGTTTATGCATAAACTTGTAGATATAGTTGTTGATATTATGGGTGATGAGTATGACTACTTGGCAAAAAAATCTGTAGCAGTAAAAGAGCAGATAGAGCTTGAAGAGGCACGTTTTTTCAAAACTATCGAGTCAGGCATTGCACTCTTTAATATGGAACTGCAAAATACAAAAGATATATTTAGCGGGGAAGTGGCATTTAAACTCTACGATACCTATGGATTTCCACTTGATTTGACAGAAGATATGCTTCGCGAGAAGGATCTTAAACTCGATACTGCAAGGTTTGAAGCTTTGATGCAAGAGCAGAGAAATCGTGCAAAAGCTGCATGGAAAGGGAGTGGTGATGATGCTGTCAGTGGTGATTTTAAAGAGCTTTTAGAAGAATTTGGTGAAAATGAATTTATCGGCTATGAAACAATGCACCATGCAAGTAAAGTGCTTGCACTTCTTGATGAAAGCTATCTTCGTGTTGAAGCACTCCTGCCCGGACAAAAAGGGTGGGTATTTTTAGATGTTACACCTTTTTATGCCCAAAGTGGTGGACAGTGTGGTGATATCGGTGAACTTGTATCAAAAGCAAAAGTTCTTGATACCAAAAAATTCTTTGGATTGAATCTCTCTAAGATTGAAACAACAGCAGATCTGAAAGTAGGTGAAGATGTTGATGCAAAAGTAGATATTTCACGTAATGAGATTACAAAACACCACTCTGCAACACACTTGCTTCATGCAGTCTTAAGTGATGTTCTTGGTGATCATATCTCTCAAGCGGGTTCATTGGTAGAAGCAAATCGTCTTCGCTTTGACTTTTCACATCCAAAAGCTCTTGAGCATGAAGCGTTAGCTGAGATTGAACAGCGTGTTAATGCTTTGGTAGAGCGTGCACTTCCTGCAAAGACAGAGGTATTGCCTATAGAAGAGGCGAAAAAGTCGGGTGCAAAAAGTCAATTTGGTGAGAAGTATGGGGATGAGGTAAGAGTTGTCAGTTTTGCAGATGCTTCTGTTGAGTTTTGTGGGGGTGTACATGTTGAAAATACAGCCAATATCGGAAGCTTTATCATTACAAAAGAGAGTGGTGTCAGTGCCGGTGTACGTCGTATAGAAGCGGTATGTGGCAAGGCGGCTTATGACTACTTCTGTGATCAGCGTATTTTACTGAAAAAAGTAGAACATGAGGTAAAAAATCTTGATGTTCTTGCGGGTATCAATCGTCTTAAAGCAACACTGGAAGATCTCAAAAGTGAACTGAAAGAGGCTCAAAATGCGGCAAAAGTAGAGATCAAAACAGATGATATTAATGGTGTTGCTGTAGTCATTGATGAGTTGCCAAATGGAGATATCAAAACAAAAATAGATGAGCTGAAAAATCAAAACGAAAAACTCTGTGCAATGCTCTTTCAGATCAAAGGCGATAAGGTGCTTATTGCTGCAGGTGTGAAAGGGTGTGATGCCAAAGCGGGTGATTGGATCAAGAAAATTGCTCCTATTTTAGGCGGTGGCGGCGGTGGTCGTCCAGATTTTGCACAGGCAGGCGGAAAAGACAAATCAAAACTGCCTGAAGCAAAAACAGAGGCTCGTAAGTTTATAGAGGGAGTGCTTGCATAATGAAAGCCTTTATGGTTGAGCTTTTTGCATCATACGCTACGGAGATAGTATTTTTACATGTACTTTCTGCTGTTGTATGGGTTGGTGGGATGATCGCAATGCGTTTTGCGGCACATCAGTCATTTATGCAGATAGAATCACCACTGCACAGACTTGAGCGAATTTCTCAATCGCTGAAGCGTCTTTTTACGATCGTTACACCTTTTGTGATTATCTTGATTGTGACTGCTATTATTATGGCTGTTGCTCTGGGCTTTCGAGAAGCGGCTGTTGATGCAAATGGCAATGTTATTGATGACTATGCAATGCATATCTATAACCTTGTGCATGTAAAAGAGGTGATCTGGATGATTATGGCGGCAAATCTCTCCATGATGATACTGCGTCGCAACAAAGCACAAAAACTCCTTAACAAGGGTGACAGTACCGGAGCAAAAAAAGCACTTGAACTTATTGGCAAGTATATGGTACCGGTAAATATTACACTTGGAGTTATTGCCATCTATCTTGGAGCGACACTGCGTCATGCCTATTAGATTAGCTTCATCTTCAGAGACTCGGGCACAACTGTTACGCAAGGCAGGTATTGAATTTATTCAAGAGAGTGTTGATTTTGATGAAGAGAGTATAGTGGCAACAAGCCCAAAAAACTTTGTTTATCAGGCAACACTTGGCAAATATGAAGCAAATCTCAAAGCCTTTGGTTTTGAGGAATACCCTCTTTTGGTAGCTGATACTGTTGTCACTTCACAAAATCAGATCCTTAGAAAAGCAAAATGCATTGATGATGCTCGTAATATTTTAATGACACAAAGTGGAAATATGACAAGCATTATTACCTGCATGATCTACCATGCAAAAGATAAAAAGATAGTCGATATATCGCGTACGGATTATATTTTTGATACATTTAAAGAGGATGATTTGCAACGCTACTTAGAGAGTGGTGTGTGGCGAGGAAAAGCAGGTGCCTGTATGGTGGAAGGATTTTGCAAGCCTTACATCAAAGAAGTCAGAGGTTATGAGAGTACGGCTATGGGACTTTGTGTTGAAGTTTTGCAAACATTTCTTGGAATTTGAAAATGAGATTTTTTAATCAACATAAATTGATTTTTAGCATACTTGCTTTTTGTACTATAACAGCTATGACCTTGCTGGTTTATCATGGATTTATACAGGTTCAAGAAAAAAAAATCAGACAACAGGAGTACCAACGAACAGCATTGAAAATAAAAGATGAAATTTCTGATGCTGTTTTTGTAAAAGAGAAAGCAACCCTTGCTATCGCAATAGCCCTTTCTGGGCATAAAGATTTTCAAGATCGTATGTATCGTAATGTAATTCCCAAAAATTATTTCAATACCATTCTTGATGATTTGTATCAAAAGTCACTCTATAAAAATATCTGGATAGAGATTCTTAATAGAGATGGAAAAATTCTGTATAGAAGTTGGACAGCAACACAGGGTGATGATCGAGTCAAAGTGCAAAAAGAGGTGTTAAGTAGTGTAAGTATTGGAGCGTATGATTTAGATATAAAATCTATGGTACCGATATTATATAAAAATCAATATCTTGGTATTTTTGAGGTAGTTTCTCATTTTAATTCGATTGCAAAGAACTTCGAGGATGATGGTTTAGAAAGTGTGGTTGTTGCAACGAAAGAAGCATCAAAACAGATTAAACATCCTTTTAGCAAGCTTTTTATTAATGACTATTATGTAGCTAATTTGAATGCAAAACAGCAGTTTTTAAAATTACTTGAAAAATATGGTATAGAAAATATTGCTAAAAAACCATATAGTGTTGCAGGAAACTATTTGATTATTCCTTATGCTTTAAAAGACAGTGCAAAAAAAATTGTTGGGTATTATTTTATTTTTCAAAAACTCAATGCACTTACAAATAAAGATTTGGAGCATTTTACTTTTCAGTGGATTGTTTTTGGTCTGCTTTTTTTCTCTTTGCTTGGTATTTTCATTAGTAGTATTTTGTATTTTTTTATGAAAAAACAGAAAAGCTATTATAAAAGAATTATTGATACGTCAAGAAATATTATTATTATCAATGACAAAAAGAGCGTGTTAGAGGTAAATAAAACTTTCTTTAAATACTTTACACGTTATAAAACGCTTGAGGCATTTCAAAAAGAGAATGGGTGTATATGTCGTTTTTTTGTTCAAGAAGAGGGGTATCTAAGTAGAGGAGAAAGTACATTTGCTTGGCTTGATACTATTTTAAAAAATCCTGATATTTCCCATAAAGTAAAGATGAATATTGATGGAAAAATTTATTATTTTTTAGTTTCTGCTTCCATTATAGATGAAGAGTTAGAGCATTACAGTGTTGTTTTTTCAGATATTACGCAGGAGGAAATTTTCAAAAATAAACTGCAAAAATCAGCCATTACCGATCCGCTGACAGGTATATATAACAGAAGATATTATCATGAAAAGATACAAAAAGAGATATATGAAGCCAAACGGTATGGATTTTTTTTGAGTGTGATTATGCTTGATATAGATTTTTTTAAAAAGATAAATGATACGTATGGACATGATGTCGGAGATAAGGTGCTAAAGCATTATACGAAAATAATTCAGGAGAATTTGCGTGAAAGTGATACTTTTTGTCGTATAGGGGGTGAAGAGTTTATAATTATTTTGCCACATACCGATAAAGAGCATGCTGTCAAAATTGCCAATAAACTGAGAAGAATTATTGAAGAGAGCAAGGAGATTGTTCCACTGACTATGAGTTTTGGAGTGAGTGAGTATATCAGTGGTGAGAGTGAGGATGAACTTTTTAAAAGAGTTGACAATGCACTCTACAAGGCAAAAGAAACAGGAAGAAACAAGGTTGTGCTTGGATGAATTTTTATGAGAGAGAATTGCGGGCACTCAAGAGAGCAGGGCGTTACAGAAGACGTGAAATTGTAGATAATACGCTGCATGATTTCGCCTCAAATGATTATCTTGGACTTTCTCATCATAAAGAGCTTCATAGACTTGCAAGCAAAGAGTTGGAAACATATCCACTCAACAATTCGAAGGCTTCTATGCTTGTAAATGGCTATCATCAGATCCATAAAGATTTTGAAGATGCACTTTGCAGGGCAAATGGTTTTGAAGCGGGTGTTGTTCTTGGTAGCGGATTTAATGCCAATATTGCACTGATTGAAGCTTTGGTGCGTAAGGGTGACAGGCTTTTTATGGATGAACTCTATCATGCTTCTGGAGTCTTGGCTTCACAGCTTCATGGTATTGATGTGACTTTTTTTAAACATAATGATATGCAAGAGCTACAAAAATTGCTTCAAAGCTCTAAAGCTAAAAGAAATATTATTGCTGTTGAGGGGATCTACTCTATGGATGGGGATCTTTGTAGTAAAGAGGTTTTTACTATTGCAAATGAATCTGAAGCCCTGCTTATTGTTGATGAAGCACACAGCAGCGGTGTTGTCGGTAAAAACTTAATGGGTGTTTATGAACATTATGGCATAGCAATAGCGCCAAATCATATTAAGATGGGAACACTCGGAAAAGCGTATGGCAGTTTTGGAGCTTTTATACTTGCAAGTGAGCATATTGTTGATTATCTGCTTAATCGTGCAAAACCGATTATCTATGCAACTTCTCTTTCTTTGTATGATACACTCTTAGCGCACCAGTCGCTGAAATATATTTTAGAGAACACGCTCTCTTTAAAGCAGGAGATAGCGATTCGCAAAGAGATTATTTTTCAAGAGCTTGATTTAGAGACAGATGGACTTATTGTACCTATAGTTATAGGTGATAACAAACGGGTTATAGATATAAAAAAGAGACTTGACGATCTAGGGTATGGTGTGGGTGCAATTCGTCAGCCTACAGTAGCTAGTGCCATTATAAGATTAATTGCACGACTGGGTGAAAGTAGTGACGATTTACGTTTAGTTTGCAGGGAGATAGCCAAAGAGTTATGATAGAGATACAACATTTGGAGATAAAACTCAAAGAGAAAACGCTTGTAGATATCTCTTTTACAATTAGATCATCATTGGCACTGATTGGACAGAGTGGAAGCGGAAAAAGTCTTACACTCAAAGCGCTTTTAGGGATGCTTCCACAAACTATGCGTGTCACATTACAAAAAAAGAGTGATTTTGATTTACTTGTTGGAGAGAATATAGGTTTTGTTCCTCAAAATCCGTTTACGGCACTCTCTCCTTTGACAAAGATCAAAAAACAGTTTTTTAGTTCCAAAGAGAGAGTGCATCAACTTTTTGATGAGGTAGGTTTGGAGTATGAACTTCTTGATCGTTTTGCTCCGGAACTCTCAGGTGGACAACTGCAACGTGTTGTTATTGCAATGGCACTGGAGAAGCATCCAAAACTGTTACTTCTGGATGAACCGACGACGGCACTTGATCCGCAGACAAAAATTGTAATACTTAAACTTTTAAAAGATCTGCAAAAAAAAGAGAATTTTTTGATGCTTTTTGTAACTCATGATATACTTTCAGCAAAAGAGATCTCTGAAGAAGTATGTGTCATAAAAGATGGAGTAATTGTGGAACGCGGTGCGATGCAAGCAGTGGCAAATAATCCAAAAAATGAGTATACAAAGATTTTGATTGAAGCAAATTTTGCAAATAGGAATTTTAGACAATGATTAAAAAAATATTTTTTACACTGGTTTTGTTAGGATTTTTATCGCCCTTTGCGATACTGGCTTACTATTACTACAGTTATGATTATGATATATCTTCACTGACTGATTATCATCCAAATCAGACAACACGAATTTATGATAAAAACGGCGAAAAAATTGCCAATATTTTTTATAAACAGCATCGTTATTATGCTCCGTTTGAAGAGATACCGCCTCGCGTTATTGAAGCACTTGTTGCCATAGAGGATACAACTTTTTTTGAACATCCCGGGGTTAATTTTGATGCTATTTTCAGAGCTATGATTAAAGATATCAAAGCAAGAAAAATGGTTGAAGGTGCAAGTACAATTACCCAACAGCTTGTTAAAAACAAACTCTTGACGCGTGAGAAAAAAATATCTCGTAAAATTAAAGAACTTATCTACTCCTTTAAAATAGAACAGGCTTTAACAAAAGAGCAGATTTTAGAGCGCTATCTCAATGAGATCTATTTTGGGCATGGTTACTATGGTATAAAGACCGCAGCAGATGGTTATTTTCATAAAAAACTCTCCGATCTTACACTTAAAGAGATGGCTATATTAGTCGGTCTTCCAAAAGCACCAAGTACATATGCACCGACAAAAAATTATGAGATATCTTTAGGGCGAGCAAACAGGGTTATAACAAGAATGCATACGCTTGGATGGATAGATGATGAAACTTTTGAAAAAGAGCTTGCTGAGCGTCCTGTAGTTTATGATGATACATTGACACAAAACAGAGCCCCATTTATAGTTGATGAAGTAGCTAGAAGATTTAAGAAAATGGGACACAATGACTTACGAACGGGTGGATATGATATCTATACAACCATTGATCTGCGTTTACAGGAAGTAGGTCGAGAATCTTTAAAATATGCTTATGATGCGGCACTCAAGCGTATAGAAAAGTATAAAGCAAAAGATGTACAGCGTAAAAAAAGAGATAAAAACTATGAACTTCAAGATGTTAATGTTTCACAATTAAACGGTGCTTTAGTCTCCTTGGATAATAAAACAGGAGATATTTTGGCTCTTGTAGGTTCAGTAGATTATCAAAAAAGTTCATATAATCGGGCAACACAGGGAAAACGTCAGCCTGGTTCTGCCTTTAAACCTTTTATCTATCAAGTGGCAATTAATCTTGGATACAGTGGTGCAACACAGCTGGTAGATATAGCAAAAACATATGAATACAAAAAAGATGGTGAAGATATGAAGTGGCGACCAAAAAATTATGAGAAGAACTATAAAGGTCTTGTCACACTTCGTGAAGCACTTGTGCACTCTCGAAATCTTGCAACAATCAATCTTGTAAATGATATAGGATTGGCTACATTGATAAAAGAGTTGAAAAAATTCCAAATCAAAAACATTCCAAACGATCTCTCAATATCGCTTGGTACTATGTCTATGTCTCCGGTAGAACTTGCACGATACTATACATCCTTTTCAAATATGGGTGTTCAGGTTGTGCCACATTTGATCGATTCTATAGAACATAATAATGAAACTATTTATAAAAAACAAGAGAAATCTTTTGAAATTTCAAAAGATACGCAAGCATTTATTTTGACAACAATACTTAGAGATGTCGTTGAACATGGTACCGGGCGGGGAGCAAGAGTTCGAGGTATAGAATTGGCAGGTAAAACCGGAACAACAAATAAAAATATTGATGGATGGTTTGCCGGTTTTTCACCGTCTGTTGAAACAGTTGTATGGTTTGGAAATGATGATAATACACCAATGTATCATAAGGAGACCGGAGGTAGAATTTCTGCTCCGGCATTTGCATATTATTACAGAAAGTTACTGAAGCTTTACCCACAAATTCCAAGAAAATTTGAAGCACCAGAGGGTATAATTGAGGTAAATATAGGTAATCGTAAAGAGTATTTTAGTGATATCTCTAAACCTCCACGCATAGAAGAAGTTTCAGAGACAGAGGAGGAACTTCTATTTTAAGAAGTTGAATCGGGCTTGTTTAAGAAAAAGCCCGATTGAGTGCGCAAAACATTGCTCTTATAGAAGCAACAGTAATGTCATTGTCTGCACCAACACCAAAGCATGAAAGAATATCTCTGCTTTGGATCTCAATGTAGGCTACTGCTTTTGCAGAACTTTTGTCTCCGCATGAGTGTTCAGCATATGATTTAATACTAAACGCATTCTCATACTCTTTCATAAGTGCATTTTTACATGCATCTATAGGACCATTTCCCTTACCTGTTGAAGTAATATCTTTGCCTTTATAGCTATAACTTAATTTACAAGTAGATTGCCCGTTATCTGTGCTTAAAGAGATATCTTTAAATGTGATATGCTCTTTGATTCTAAAGTAGGTATCTTTAAAAACTTCCAAGATCTCTTCTGGCGATAACTCTCTTCCTTTTTCATCACTGAGTGCCTGTACAGCACGGCCGATCTCGGGATGCATTGCTTTTGGAAGATGATAGCCGTAGTTTTTCTCTAAAATGTACGCTACACCGCCTTTTCCGGATTGTGAGTTGATACGAATGATAGACTCATAGGTACGTCCAACATCTGCTGGATCAATCGGCAAGTAGGGAACTTCCCAAAACGGATCCTCTTTTGCCTGTTGGTATGCCAAACCTTTGTTGATGGCATCTTGGTGTGAACCTGAAAATGCTGTATAGACAAGCTCACCCACATAAGGATGACGAGGATGTGTTGGAAGTTCTGTTACACGTTCAACAACATCAAGTACTTCATTTACATCCGAGAAGTCAAGTTTTGGATCAACTCCCTGTGTAAGCATATTAAGTGCTAAAGTGATAATATCAACATTTCCTGTACGCTCACCATTACTTAAAAGTGTTCCCTCAACTCTATCTGCTCCTGCTAAAAGTGCAAGCTCCGTTGCTGCAATGGAAGTTCCTCTGTCATTGTGTGTATGTGTGGAGATAATGACATTTTCACGGTTATCTAGATGTCTGCCCATCCACTCAATTTGATCGGCATAGACATTTGGTGTCGCCATCTCTACAGTTGCGGGAAGATTGATAATAACTGGACGATCTTTTGCAATACCCCATCGTGCTGTTACTTCATTGGAAATACGTGCTGCAAATTCTAACTCTGTTCCGGTAAAACTCTCAGGAGAGTATTCCAAAAATATCTTTCCGTCATGATCGTGTTCATATTTTTTTACTAAATCTACCCCTTCTAGTGCCAAGGCAATAATCTCTTCTTGTGTTTTTGAAAAGACAATTTTTCTTTGTGCAACAGAAGTTGAATTATAAAGATGTACTGTTGCTTTTTTAACACCTTGAAGTGCTTCAAATGTTTTTGCTATAAGGTGTTCACGAGCCTGTACTAAAACCTGTACTGTTACATCATCAGGTATAAGCTTATCATCAACAAGTTTACGTAAAAAATCAAATTCTATTTTGGAAGCAGATGGAAAACCAACTTCTATCTCTTTAAAACCGAGTTTGAGTAAGAGTGCAAAAAGTTCAAGTTTTTTCTTCATGTCCATTGGATTAATAAGTGCTTGATTTCCATCACGTAAATCAACACTACACCATCGTGGAGCTTTTGTAATTGTATTGTCCGGCCATTTTCGATCTGGCAAGTCTATTTTTGGATATGGCTTATATTTGCCTTTTGGAATATGATTCATCATTTTGAATCCTTTAGTACTTGAAATTTTTAATAACACACTCTTACGTGAGACTTTTTGATACGAAGTCTCTTGTTATTAATGTCGGAATTATAGCGAATTTAGAAGTTTTTAAAAAGAAGATCGAGAGTTAGTTGAAAATTTTAAAGAAGATATCTTCTCCCGTAAAGGGAGAAAAAGATTAGCACTGGTACGTAGTTTTGAACTCGTACGCAGTTGGACGACCTTCATCTGGCCATACATCACGCTCAAATCTATAGTGTTGGTATGCATCAATAACTTCTTGTGTAAATACAGGTTTAAGAAATTCATTATCAGCAATAAGACCTTCAAGTGCTTCACGAAGTGTATGTGGCATTTGAGGGATACCTTTTTCACGGATCTCATCAAGAGAAAGTTCAAAAAGATCTTCATCCATTGGACCAACAGGAACAGTTTTGTTTTTGATACCGTCAAGTCCAGCCATCATCATTACAGCAAATGCAAGGTAAGGACACGCAGATGAATCTGGGAATCTCATCTCAATACGAGTTGCTTTTTCACCTGCACCATATGGAATACGACAAGCAGCTGAACGGTTTTGGCTAGAGTAAGTAAGAATACTTGGCGCTTCAAAACCTGGAAGAAGTCTTTTGTATGAGTTTGTAGTAGGGTTTGTAAATGCACTTACAGCAGCAGCATGTTTAAAGATACCACCGGCATAGTTGATAGCCATTTGGCTTAAGTTACCATAGTTACCCTCAGCATAGAAAAGGTTGCTACCATCTTTCCATAAAGATTGGTGAACGTGCATACCGTTACCATTATCACCATAGAGAGGTTTTGGCATAAATGTAGCAGTTTTGCCGTTTAAATGAGCAATCATTTTTACAACGTATTTGTATTTTTGAACATTGTCAGCAGCACCGATGATGTCACTAAAAACGATACCAATCTCACCTTGACCTTGTGCTACTTCATGGTGACCAAGAATAACTTCAAGACCAACTTGCTCTAGTACTTGCATCATCTCAGCACGCATATCTACCATAGAATCAGTTGGTGCTACTGGAAAGTAACCACCTTTTGTTCCTGGACGGTGCCCTGTGTTGTACATATCTTTATAATCTGTATTTGAGTTCCATTCACCCTCTTCAGTGTCTATCTTGTAACCTGCTTCATTGATGTTGTCAACAAATTTCACATCATCAAAGATAAAAAATTCATTTTCCGGTCCAAAGTACGCTGCATCGGCAATACCTTGTTCATCAGCATATTTGAGTGCTTTTTTAGCGATAGAACGTGGACATCTTTCATATAAATCACCTTTGTAGATATCATAAACATCACAAAAGAGGATAACAGTAGGATCAGCAGTAAATGGATCTAAGAAAGCTGTAGGAACATCAGCTTTTAAAATCATATCTGATTGATTAATCGGTTGCCATGCTTCAATAGATGAGCCGTCAAACGGGAAACCATTTTCTAAAATTTCTGTATTTACTGCAGAGTAGCGGTAAGAAAGGTGGTGCCATGCACCTTTGATATCTGTAAATCTTAGATCTACAAATTGAACTTCATTCTCTTCACAAAACGTAAAGAATTCTTCTATATTATTAACGAATTTTCCCATTAATTTTCTCCTGAATTTTATCTGTGCATAGTATAGCTTATTAATGAGTAATAAAGTATTGTATATTGCTTAAAAAATACGCAATTTTATATATTGTTTCATTTAGTGATAGGTTTAATCAATTGACTTACATTCAAAAATGGCTAATAAGATAAAATGACATAAAAGTGACATTATTCATTAGTGATATCAAAGCTATCTTTGTATAGAATCTTTTATTTTTAAAAGAAAATAAACTCAAAATTAGGTGCGAATGTTAAGTTATATAAAAGGTTTAGATTAGTGAGTACTCAAAAACAAGTTTTACTAATAGGCATCATCTTTATCATCAGTTTTTCAGGTTTATTTCTTAACAACAGACAAGAATATACAAAAAATATAAATACCA
>JAMOSE010000087.1 GCA_027063215.1 Sulfurimonas sp.
AAAGAGTGAAAATGCAGATATTACTTGGAGCTCACGAGACTATTGTGAAAATTAATTCAAAATCAATAAGTATTGATTTTATTTACCATTTTATCACTACGCATTTTGATTCTAAAATAACAAAAAATAATATTATTATTCCAGAGTCAAAAGAAAATATCTACCATCGAAAATTTCTTCTTAAATGGATCTATGCACTCTACAGTAAGCAAAATACAACGCTGCCTGAACTCAAAGAATCTCTTATAAAACGGTATCATAAAAGCATAAAGATTATACTTCCAAAAAAAATTGTTCATACGCTCAAATATACAATAGTAGATGATCAAACTCTGCAACTGACTATCACACCACACAGTAGTACTATTGCTTATCGTGTGAAAACATTTTTACAACTCACAATGACAATATTGCCGACTTATCTGCAAATCAGTTTTTCAAAACAGGAAGAAAAAGAGAGACTAAAGGCCTTCTTATCATCAGATACTATTATTGATCTACCGCATCGACATCTCTATGATAAAAAGAAAATGGATATATTTTTAAATGGTGAAAAATCCAAAGAAAAGAGCAATCCTATCGATCAAGCGTATATGCTTTTAGGCGTCGATTCGACGCATAGTATCAAAAGCATAAAAAAACAGTATAAAAATCTTGCAAAAGAGCTTCATCCAGATAGAGTTGCAACAGATAGCCAACTCCTTATAAAACTCCATACAAAAAAGTTTCAAGAACTCTTAGAAGCTTATGAAACTATCTTGCATTACTCTTCAAAATCACCGTAGCCTTTTTTTAACTGTGCTTTTTTTGCCATAATTTTGACACTTTGTGTAATATTTTCACTTGCCATATGATAATGCTTATAAAGTTTTTCCAAAGAAGAATCTATTTTACTCGACACATCTTCTTTTAAGTGATCAATTTTTTCTTGCATCTGTATAAAATTTTCCTCTTTAACACTCTGTAAATCTCTTGAAAGTTGTGATAATTCAGCCTGTGCTTTTACATAGTCTGATTTTATCTTTTCTATCTCTGCGACTAACTCCCGTATCTCTATGGCAAGTTTTGAAAAATTGCTGTTTCTTTTTTCAAGTTCATCCATTTGTCTAGCAGAAAGTTTCATCTGTTTCATAATTATTTCACTTTGAGTTCGTATATTGTTAAGTACATTTTCATCTTCATACAGTGATGTTTTAACACCTTCTGCATGAAGTTTTAGTGAAACAAGCTGTGCTTCAAACTCTTGTGTAAGTCCAGAAAATCTTTTATATGTTTTATCAACAATATCTTTTGCCACATTCGTGGATAAAGATTGAATGGATTCTAGATTGGCTTTAAGCTTCATTAACTCTGTATCTATATCTTCTCTACTTGTTATTATTTTTTCTAAAAGTATAGAGAGTTTGGAGTAGTGATCCTGCTCGGATATACGGAGCATATCAATATGTTTATGCACAACCTTATCGAGTTCAGGCATTTGAACTTCACTGAAATAAGTAAAGGCTTTATCAACATTTTCATGCCATTCCTGCATATTTTCAAATTTTTTTATAAATTCTATTTGGTTTTTCTCAATACTCTCTAGAGCTTTTATATCATCTTTGAATTTTGCACGTATCTCTTTTTGTACTTCTCTGTCTTCTTGAGAATATGCTGTCATACGTGCTTCAAGCTCAAGTATAAACTCTTTAAGCTGTGTGATCTCATGCACTAAAACTTTTGTAAATTCATCTTGCAGTTTTGCACTTTCAGACTCTTTTGTCTGATTGAGTATATTCATTACAGTATAGAGAATAGTAGCAACCAAAATTGGCATTAATGATTCACGAAGCAGAAGAATCACATTAGAGGGATCAGGGTGGATCATAAAGTGAATTAAACTTGCAATAGCACCGATGGCTATCATAAGCGGAGCATAATTTATTTTATTGGGTTTTTTTAAAATTGCAACATGTCTTAAAAACAAAAGTGCCATAAAAACAAGTGCAATAAGTAAGTCTATATCAAACAT
>JAMOSE010000088.1 GCA_027063215.1 Sulfurimonas sp.
CCTATAAATCTGGAGATGGTTTTGCCAGATAAAATCCCTGTGCCTGATCAATCTGTAACTCTTGTACAATCGCTAACACTTCTTTAGAATGAACAAACTCTGCTACTGTTGTTATACCAAGTTCACGCGCAAGCGTGGCAATAGAGTGTGTTATTTTATAACTTGTTTTAGAAGTATCAATATTTTTAATCAAAGAGCCGTCAATTTTTAAAATATCAAGCGGGAGTGTTTCAAAGACACTATAGTTTGCAAAACCGCTTCCAAAGTCATCGAGTGCAATTTTTACACCAAAAGATTTTATCTGTAAAAGACGCTCTTGAATTAAAGAAGTCTCCTGCATGATTTCATACTCAAGCAGTTCAATAGTGAGCCACCTTGTAAGTGCTTTGTGCTTTTGTAATTCATCTAAAATGATATTATAGATAGTATTGTCAAGAATATCTGAAAAATTAAGATTTACACTGATAGCAACTTTTTTTGATTTGATTTTTTCAAATACAAGTTCTAAAATCCTCTTGGTAAAGTCGTTGTAAATATTTGTACGCGAGAGAGTATCAAGGAAGAGGTAAGGCAAAATAACTGAACCGTCTTTGTCAATCATACGGGCAAGTGCTTCATACTTAAGAATTTTATTATCACTGACACTGACAATTGCCTGAAAATAGCATACTATACGATCTTCTTCAAGGGCTTCTTTCACCTCATTGATATTTTTTCTTTGTATATGCTCTTTTTGTGTATCTTTTGTATCTTGAGAAACGACTTTGTTTCTTCCTTCTCTTTTTGCACGATAAAGCATTTCATCTGTATGTTTTATCGCCTGTGAGAGTGTTTTAAAATGCTCTGGGTTATTTGTAACACCTATTGAGACCGTAATACGCATTGTTTTATCTTCATACTCAAAAGAAGTATTTTCAATTTTTTTGCGAATACGCTCTGCTATCTCAAACATAGATGCTTCAAAATTCTCCCCTTTTTTTATAAAAAGTAAAAACTCCTCTCCTCCATAGCGAATAAGGTAATCATCTTCACGAATCTGCTCAGAAATTATCTGAGCCGTTTTTGCCAAAATAAAATCCCCTGCCTTATGTCCATAGTTGTCATTTATCTGTTTAAAGTAGTCAATATCAAACATCATTATCTGATACTTGGCTATATCTATCTTTTTTAAGAGCTCACGTAAAAACGTTCTGTTATATGTCTGCGTGAGTGCATCAGTTAGACTCTCTTTTTTGTTTTTAAGGCTAAGAAGTGTTTGATAGAGTAAGATAAGCAGTAAAATGGCAATAGAGACAAATATATAGATAAATACATTCTGTAGAGGCGCTATAGCATTATAAATACTTGCAGGAAGTTTTGTTGAGAAATCTATGGCGACAACTGCTTTTACTTGATTATCAAAGATGACAGGTTGCAGGTAGGTAACCCAGATATTCTCAAGCTGACTTTGTTTGATGATAACTGGCTGTTTGGTTTTATAAACGCTGTTCCAGTACTTTTTTTCAACACTCAAACGCTGATTAAAACCCGCTTTTTCATCGCTTCCATCGAGAAGATAACGATACACTCCTGCATCATCCCTGTAGAGCACAAAAACATATTTAAAAAAATCATTAACAATTATACTGAGTGTACCTTCAAAATGTTTTCGCAATGGTAAATTCTGTTTTAGTTCCACATAGGGATCTGTGCGGATATGTTTATGCAGTTCATCATCTATATTTTTAGCAAAACTTTTTACCTGCTGCATAAGAATTGTTTCAATATTTGTGTTGAGTTTCTGCTGGATGGTATGTGTTGCAAAAAAGAGGTAAATAATGGCAATGACAATAGATATAAATAGAAAAATATAAATTTTGTTTGTCTGCTGTTTCATTATAAACTATCCTCAACATACTCCTGCATATCCTCTGGCAGTTTTATATGATACTTTTTAAGATTTTGTCTTAAAAAGAGAATGTTTGGACGACCTTTTTGCCAGTAAAA
>JAMOSE010000089.1 GCA_027063215.1 Sulfurimonas sp.
GATAGATTAGATAAGTTTATGAAAAAACTAGCTGCAACAACAGCTGTAACACTTCATACCTATTTTCCAAATCTCTCTTTACGATAAAAAATGTGCACAATAAAATCTATTGTGCATATACTATTCTGTTATTTGTATCACTTGATCGCTGTTTTGAAAAATTCTCGCAACTCTATCTTGCCACAATTGACCAAAAAGTTTTATATCCTCTTCTGTTGCCGATCCACTTTGCATCTTCTGCATTAAAGGCATCATAGCAGGATCTGCAGTAATTGAAGAGGGGTTATAGATAATATCTACACTTTTTGCATTATCAACACGACTAAAACGTGCACTTGATTGAATATCTGCATTAAATTCCATCAGAGAGTGACGGGCAAAATTTCCACCAAGACCTTTAAAACCACTCTTATCCGTTGCTCCTGTAATATGTGAAATCACATTACCTATCACACCAGCAACACCTTCTTGTAGATCTTCCTTAAACGCTACCTTAACGGTTCCTCGAACGGCCCTTTGTTCCGGATAAAGAACCTTGAGTGCTGATTGTGCCATCAAATAAGCTCCGGCAACTGTCGGACAAGAGTGCCCTGCAGCTTTTACAACTTCTAAATAAGTAATCGCATACTCACCATTTTCAAAAGCTCCCAATATCTTTGCCAAGGGATCTACAAGTTCTATACTCTCTACACTATCATAAAATTTTGGATAATTCATCTATATATTCCTTTTGTTTAAAACTTTTGCTTCTATCACAACACGATCGCTCTGTGCTTCAAAAATATCACCAACAGAGAGGTCATCAATATCTATCACTTTTGTATCTTGTGATATTTGGGCAAAACCTTTTTTTGTCTTTAATTTTGGATGATTAGATTCTAACATCTTTTGCAGCTGTAAAAGTTGATTTTGAGCAAGAGAGAGTTTTGAATCTATTGCTTGGGGAAATCGCTCCTCTATATTTTGTATCATCTTTTCAAAAGAGCCTATCTTAAAATCAATACTTTGTTGCAATGATTTTTGTAACTGTTGTATCTCTTCTTGTTTTTGTGCAATTTTTCTCTCAACTGAATGCTGTAAAAAAGAGGATCTTAGATGTTCAAGTTCCTGTTTTTTTATATGCAGCTTTTGATTAAAAAGCTGCTCAAACTGCTCACTTATGCCATCAAGTGTCATATGAAGCTCATTGGTATCGGGCAGTATCATTTCCATAGCGGCACTTGGTGTTGGAGCCCGCAGATCCGCTACAAAATCACTGATAAGCCAATCGATCTCATGCCCTACGGCTGAGACTATAGGTGTTTTTGCATAAAAGATGGCATCAGCTACACTCTCTTCATTAAAAGCCCATAGATCTTCAAGACTTCCACCACCACGACCAACAACGATAACATCATACCCTGCCATATCTGCTTTTTTAATCGCCTCTGCTACTCTAAAGGCTGCACCATCACCCTGCACCAAAACATCATATATATCAATTTCCAAAAGTCTATATCGTGCATTGGCAACACGAAGCATATCTTGCAAAGCTGCTCCTGTTGCAGAGGTAATAAGTGCTATCTTTTTAGGAAATTTGGGCAGTAACTTTTTTCTCTCAGGTGAGAAATAACCCTGCTGTGAAAGCTTTTGTTTGAGCTGCTCGTAGGCAAGTGCTAAAGCTCCCTGCCCAAAAGGCTCAATAGAAAAACAGTTAATCTGATAACTTCCACGAGGTTTATAAAGCGTAAGCGCTCCGTCAATAATGACCTTTTGCCCCTCTTCAAGCCGAAACTTAAGTTTTGAGGCATTACCGCGAAACATCACACAGCTAATAGCTGAGTCTTTGTCTTTCAGTGTAAAATAGATATGTCCGGAATTGTGAAAGGTGATGCGGGAGAGCTCACCCTCAACAAAAACACGAGAAAAACTCTCCTCTAGGAGATGCTTTATCTGTTCATTGAGTGCTGATACGCTAAGTGTGTGCATGATTTTCCAATATTTAGGGTAGATTTTCTCTGTAAAGAGTAACTATATAGATACAATTTGCTTCTTCATCATAAGTATAGATAATCGAATAACTTTGATAGACTAATTTTCTTGTAGCTTTATATATCTCATCCGATGGTCGTCCTGCTTTTGGAAAAGTTTGTAAAGTTATAGTTATAAATTCTTTTAGCTTCTTTAAATAATTTCGTGTCAACTCTTTTGATTGTGTTTTCATATAAATATAAGAAGCAATATCTTCAAGCCTCTCAGCAGCTCTTTTTGTAAAAAGAATTTTAATCTTCATATTTTACTGAGACTTGATCAAATGTTTCATCAATACTAAAAAGATCATTATCTTTAATCTCTTGAAATGACTTTCTAATATCTTCTTTTATTTCATTATAACGATTTAATGGCATTAAAACAACATTTTGATTATTTTTACTTGTAATAATACACTCTTCATCCTGCGCACAAGCCTGAGAGATAAGTAATTTTAAATTGTTTCTTGCATAAGAATAGTTAACTGCCTGCATTTGTCATCCTTTAAAATAATTGTACAATATTTTGACAAATTTTACAAATAGAATAAAACCCAGACAAAAGTCTGGGAAAGCAAGGTTTTATCCTTGCTTGAGATAAAGTATCACTTCTTGCGAGCAATCATTAAAGTAGAGATATCCATTGAAAAACTTTGTGTATGAAGCATCTCAAAACCGGCATGCTCTAGCTCTGCTTGCATACCTTGAATTGTTACAAAATTTTCAATAGAGTCTGGTAGATACGTATATGCTTCAAGATTTTTAGAAATTGCCCCGCCTACATAAGGAAGAATTTTATGCATATAAAAATCACGAATCTTTTTAAGGATATTTTTGTTCTCATCTTTCATAAACTCAAGTATAACAACAAGACCATCTTTTTTAAGCATTCGGTTAAACTCATAAAATGCCTCTTGACGCTCCACAACATTACGAATGCCATACGTAATACTGAGTATATCTGCACTTGCATCATCAAGTGGGATCTTTGTCGCTTTTGCAATGTGATAATGAAAATCAGGAAACTTTTTACGGGCAACATCAACCATTCCGTTTGATGGATCAACACCGACAAACTCTTTAATAGTAATGCCTGCTTTTTCAGCCTGCTTTTGCCAAAAGCCCATCATATCACCTGTACCACAGGCAACATCAACAACACGCTCAATCTCTTTTTTTCCATAGTACTCAAATGACAAATCACACGCTTTTTTACGCCACGAGATATCTACACCCATACTCATCACACGGTTTGCAGTATCGTATGTCGGTGCAATATCATCAAACATAGAGACAATTTTCTCCTGTTTTACATCACCCTCTTGTTCTAAAATGCTCATTGCTCTATCCTTTTCATCCACGTTATTATATCTTCGCTCTCTTTATTGATATTTAAAAATTTAAAATTATCACCATCAAAGCTGATCATCTCACTCCCACCCAATGATGGAGCGATATAGCAGAGATAATAATCAACAATTTTACGAGTGAGTACATACATTTGAGAGCCACCCTCTATCATAATGTTTTTATAATCTTTAAGGCGATCAAGATTATCTTCTATAAAGACTTCTCTGCCTGCAACACCAAAAAGAGGTATAGTTTTATCAAACTCTTGAGTGCGTGAGAGTATTAAAATATCAGGTGCTTTGCCGTTTACAAGTCTGGCATCAAGTGTTGGTCTGTCTTCTCGCACAGTTCCACCACCTATGACTAAAAGATCACACACATCACGCATTGCATGCACATTTTTTCTTGAACTCTCAGAGCTGATAATACCACCGTCTGTTGTACCATTAAGACGCTGTGCCCATTTAAAAAAAACAAAGTGATCATCTAAAGTTTTTTGAAATGGATAGAGTAAAGCATCACACTCATCTTTTAAAACCTCAGAGTAAACCATACAGTTGTTCATCGAAAGGATCATACTTCCATTGGCAGCTTTTTTGTTGCTGTCATTTGAGCCAATATAGACCTCTTTTATACCGAGTTCGGCTATAAGATTGGCACATGAAGGTGTTTTACCATAGTGTGAACAGGGTTCAAGTGTTGAGTAGAGTTTGGCATTTTCAAAGATGCCGTTATGATTTGCTAAAAGGTGAGTATGAATATCTGCTGAGTCTTGCAATGCCAAGATATAGCTGTCATCGGTAAGTTTATAGTAAGCATGTTTGAGTGCATTGACTTCAGCATGAGGCTGACCTGCTTTGTGGTGTGCCTCTACAGCAAGGATCTCTCCATATTCGCCGACAACACAACATCCTACTGCTGGATTTGGGTAGGTTAAACCTTGATATTTCCATGCCTCTTGCAGTGCAAGTGACATGTAAAAGTCATTATCGATTACCATTCAAAGTAGGTTTTTGCTTTTTTAATATCGTTAAAATCAACTTCAGTACTGCCCTCTTCATTTTCAAAAAGAAACTTCTTACCGTTTATCTCTTTGAGTTTTGCACGAAGTTTCTCTTTTTCACCATAAACAATAGCAATATCTTCACCAATTGATTTTTTAAAGTGATCAAGTGTAGTGAGTTTTCTCTCAATTCCAGGGCTACCAACTTCAAGTCTGTATTCACCAGAAACAGGAGGTGTTACATCTAAAAGAGGTGAAAGAAGATGTGTTAGTTCTACGTAACTATCAAGTGGAACACTTTTGCGTTTACCCTCTTCAAACTCAGGAGATATAACACTTACACGAAAAATAGTCTCATTAAATTCATTGACAATTACAGTATCGTAGAGTTCTAATCCAACTGATTTAACAACTGATTCTATATCACTTTGTAAGCTCATTACTCTTCCTCTTTTGTATCTTTTGCTATTTTTTTAAATAGCTCTTCAATTGTTTGTGATTTTTTCAACTGTTCATCAAACTCAAATGTAAGTTTTGGGCATCTGTACCAACCCTGATCTTTCAGACAAAAATCTTCAATGATAGGACGGGCTTTGCGAAGCTGTTTCATATAGACACGACGTTCTTCTTCAGTGAAGTTACTTGGATCAATATAGACCTTGGCATCACTTCGACCACGAGAACATTTAACTTCTATCACACTGAGTTCATGCAGACGTGCATCATTGAGTTGTGACAAGGCTTCTGGAATAATCTCAGCTAAAAGAGACTCAGTTCTCTTTAGCTTTATCTGTGCTTCAGTCATTTTATAGAGATACTTTTTGCTCTACTTTTTTGAATGTCTCAATTACATCACCAACTTGCACATCATCATAGTTAGAGATAATCACACCACACTCATAACCATTTCCGACCTCTTGGACATCATCTTTAAAGCGACGAAGTGATACAAGCTCACCCTCAAATGCAACAACACCTTCACGAATAACACGAACAAGTCCACCACGAATAAGTTTACCATCAACAACAACACATCCAGCAACCATACCTGCAGGTGATTTAAATACATCACGAACTTCTGCCTGACCGGTATTTTCTTCTGTCCATTTCGGAGCCATCATACCTGTAAGCATCATAGTTATATCATCAAGAAGCTGATAGATAATAGAGTATGTTCGGATATCTACATTTTTCTGTTTTGCAAGAGCTTTAACAGAACCTGTTGGACGCACATTAAATCCAAGAAGTACACAGTTTTCACTATTTGCAACAAGCTCTACATCACTCTCGGTAATTCCACCGACACCGCTAGAGATAATGTCAATTTTCACTTCATCATTACGAAGTTCAGAAAGACTTGATTTAATCGCCTCAAGAGAACCGTGAACATCCGTTTTCAATACAACTTTTAAAGATTTTAGTTTTCCCTCTGCAATCATTGCAGTCATATCTTCTAATGATGATTTTGTTGATTTAGAAAGCTCTTTATTACGCTCATACTCTTTACGTTTAAGTGCATACTCTTTTGCCTCTTTATCACTCTCCATCGCCATTAAAATTTCACCAGCAGGTGGAACTTCATTAAGACCTACTACAACAGCTGTATGAGAAGGAGAAACTTCTTTAATCATTTTACCCATATCATTAATAAGTGCTTTTACACGTCCATATGCAGCACCACAAACAATATGATCACCGATTTTGAGTGTACCATTTTGAACAATAACAGTAGCTACCGGTCCACGACCTTTTTCAAGAGAAGACTCAACAACTGCTGCTTTTGCTTTAGCATTTGGATTAGCTTTTAATTCCAATACTTCTGCGGTTAAAAGAATATTTTCTAACAGTTCATCAATTCCCATTCCACTTTTTGCTGAAACAGGAACAAACTCTACATCTCCACCCCAATCAACCGGACTGATACCATGCTCTGCCATTTGACCTTTTACAAGATCCGGATTTGCTGTCTCTTTATCCATTTTATTTAATGCAACGATAATTGGTTTACCTGACTCTTTAGCAAGTTTTATAACCTCTAAAGTCTGTGGTTTAACGCCATCATCAGCTGCAACCACAATAATAACAATGTCTGTAATATCTGTACCACGCTGACGCATACTTGAAAATGCTGCGTGACCCGGAGTATCTATAAATGTGATATCTTTACCATTTTGATTGATTGTATAAGCACCAATATGTTGTGTGATACCACCAGCTTCACCCTCTGTTACTTTTGCATTTCTAATTGCATCAAGAAGAGAAGTTTTACCATGATCAACATGTCCCATAATTGTAATAACCGGTGGACGCTCAACGGCATCTGGATCTTCTGATTTTGTCTCTTCGACATAGTTAAACTCATCTTTTGGATCGATAATAGTCACTTCTACACCAAATTCTTCTGAAAGAATTTCAATCTCATCAGCACCAAGAAAATCATTTTTTGTCATCATCATACCAAGGTCAAAAAGAACTTTGATAATGTCAGACATTGGACGTTTAAGTTTTTCGGCAAACTCATAAACCCGAATATCTTCAGGAATCTCTACATGTGTTACCACTTCATCAGTATGTTTCTCTTTTGTATACTTTTTACGTTTGTCACGAGATACTTTTCTACCACGTGGTGCCTGCTTTTTATTTGCATTTCTACCTGCTGGTCTTGGTTGACGTGGTTTTCTTGGCTCTTCAGGAGCAATTGGTGCACGTTCTGTTGAGTTTAAGTCAAGTAAAACAACCTGATCATCCATATCCATAGTCACTTCAGCTAATGAACCACCAAAGATATCAAGTTTTTTTCCTTGATCTTTTTTAGAAACAGGAGCCTCTCTTTTAACACTTTTTTTCTTTCTTTGAAGTTCTTCAAGTGCTTCTTTAGACATCTTGCCGTATGAAGATACAGTACCTGCAGATTTAGCAGGCGCAGAATAGACCTCTTCAACTTTTGGCTTTCTCTTTTTAACGATTTTAAGTCCAGATTTTTTAATTGCAGGACGAACAGAAGGCTGTACAACTTTTAACGTACTTTTTTTCTGCGCTTTCTTTGGTTCTTCTTTTTTGACTTCTTCTTTTTCAGAGAGTTTTTCTGAAGACTCCTTCTGCTCTTTTTGAACAGTATCATCTATTTTTGGAGTCTCTTCTTTTACTTCTTTTTTTACTTCATCTGTTGTATCAATTTCAGTAACTTGAGCTTTTTCTTCTGCAGGAGTCTCTTCTTTTGGAGTATCACTATTTGCTTTTGTAGTCTCTTTTTTTACCACTCTTGGTTTAGGCTTTGGTTTTTCTGCCGGCTCACCATTTATAATATAGTTTGCAATATTCTCGGCTTGCTCCATTGTTACTGCACTATTTGCAGATTTTACTTCAAGACCCATTTTTTTTGCTTTTTCCAACACATCCTTAGAAGCAATTCCAAGCTCTTTTGCAATTTCGTGTACTCTAACTTTTTCTGTCATCAGTGATGATCTCCTTTAGTTTGTTCATATGTTCGTCTTTTCTCCCACCTCTGCAAGCTCGCATAAGTGCCGGGATAATCTTTTTATCTTCTAAAAGACAGTTTTGACATAAATAAAAACTTCGTCCAACACCGCTAAAAGAAGTAATCTCTCCATTTATGCATTGAAGCCTAAAAAGATTTTTCTGTACTTCTCTTGTTCTACAAGAGAGGCACATTCTTGTTGGTTGATGAAATTTTTTTGCCATTATATCTAAATATCGCTTTATTTAATAGGCTTAACGCTCTATTATTAATCCATTATTGTCAAAATCCAAAATTTTCACTCCAAATTCTGGAAATTTCTGTCGCATTTTATTTGCAATCATTGCAGAATCATCATCATAAACAAGTGAAAAAAATGTTGAACCACTCCCTGATAATGCACTCATAAGAGCACCACTTTCATACGCAACTTTTTGAACGGAAAAAAGTTCAGGCAATGTTTTCATTCTTGCTTTTTGATGAAATCTATCTTGAGCTGCTAATTTTAACATTTCCCAATCTTCATTAAAAAATGCTGCAACAGTCAATGCAGTATGCGAAAGATTATAAATTGCATTCTCTTTAGAGTATGATTTTGGCAAAATTGTACGTGACTTTGCTGTATTCATCTGTTTGTTTGGAATGACAACAACAGCTTTAAGATAATCAGGAAGATGTTTTTTCTGTGAAAAGACTTTGTTTTTTTCAATCGTAGCAACATTAAATCCACCCATCACTGCAGGAGTGATATTATCTGGATGTGGTTCATAAACAAGTGCATGATTTAAAATACGACGCTTACTTACTCGAATACCTGCTGCTTCATGTGCTGAAGCAATAGCGGAAACAATTACAGCAGAAGAACTTCCCAAACCACGAGACATCGGAATCTGATTATAAAATGTAAATTTAAAATTCTGTTTTTTCTTTGTAAGACGAGAGTAGTGTTCATTAAATATAGAGATAAAAAGGTTATTCCCTTTTAATCTAGGGTTATTCTCACCCTCTCCTTTAATACTGACACTAAAAAATTTTGATGGATGAAACTCCACACGATTACGTAGTTCTACTGCAAGTCCCAAAGTATCAAAACCCGGTCCTAAATTGGCAGAAGTTGCCGGTACACTAATTGTCACTGATATTTTCCTATCCAACAGCACCTATTTTATAGAGTGGTGTTGCGTTTGTACTAAACTCGTTATAATCCAGTTCATCAGGAAGTCGAAATGTGACTTCCGGAACTGTTTCGAACTTTTGAGTTTTTATTTCTGAGACAATTTTAACAAAACATAGCTTTCCTATCGCTTTTATAGGTTGATTTTCATTAAAATAAAAAGCATCTCTGGCATATAAGGGAATCCCTTTTAAAACAGAGAGTGATTTTAAAAATATATAAGCTACTTTAATCGCCATAAAACTCCCTGGACCATTTGCATAAAAGAGTCTCTCTATCTCATACTTTTTAAAAAGTTTTTCAAAAATAAGAGGAAGAATGTCAGAGCTTTTTGCCTCTGAACGTATTGTTTCAACAAGTTTTTTATCTTCATAAATACCAATTAAGATCGGAGAAGTGAGTGTAATGAGTAAAACATCTACT
Organism: Sulfurimonas sp.; assembly: GCA_027063215.1. GTDB lineage: Bacteria > Campylobacterota > Campylobacteria > Campylobacterales > Sulfurimonadaceae > Sulfurimonas. The sequence goes on from JAMOSE010000089.1 coordinate 9,438, forward strand.
TTTTTAGGCATATGCTTTTTCTAACTCTCTCATTTTTTCACCAACTACTTCTATAACTTCATAATTTTCAGCATTTTCCAAAAGTGCAATGGTCAATTTATGATTAAGATCATGACTTCCAGCCATCGCTTCATAATTTCCTATAAAATTCATGCCAATTAAACTCATATCACCAATAGCATCTAAAATTTTATGACGAACAAATTCATCAGGAAAACGTAAACCTTCTGGATTTAAAATCTTTTTTTCATCTAAAACAATAGCATTTTCCAAGGATCCTCCAAGTGCCAATCCTTTAGAACGCAAATACTGTACTTCATGTAAAAAACCAAATGTTCTTGCACGGGCTATCTCTTTTTTGTAACTCTCTTTTGTAAAATGAAGAACATACGCCTGTTCTTGAATAACAGGATGTGGAAATTTAATAGTAAAATCATAATGTAAATCCGGAGAAGGAGAGAGTTTTACATACTTTTCACCCTCTCGTACTTCTACATCTTTTTTAATTCGCATAATTTTTTTAGGAGCATCGAGTTCAACAATACCAGCTTCATCTAAAAGCATACAATAACTCGCACTGCTGCCATCCATTACCGGAACTTCATCGGCATCAACTGTTATCTTGAGATTGTCAATTCCATACGCATAAATTGCTGAAAGCAAATGCTCTATTGTTGAGATAATATGACCGTTTTTTCCAATAACAGTTGCCATTTTTGTATCAACTACATTTTCAGGAAGCAGAGGAATAGAAACATCAACATCAGAACGATAAAACACTATACCGCTATTAGCTTCTAAAGGTTCAAGTTTCAACTTTACAGGAGAACCCTTATGTAAACCTATTCCTACGAGTTCTGCACTTTTTTGTATAGTAGTTTGATACATATTTTTTCCTATTGTTGGTCAATAATCTTTTTAGCGTTTTTAATTATATCACTAATATTAAGTTTTATCCACTGTCTGTCCATCCACTCCTGTGGTCGAACTTCTATCCCTTGCACTAAAACACCAAAATGAAGGTGATCTCCCATAGCATAACCACTTTTACCGGTATTTGCTATTTTAGAGTTAGGCGGAACTTCTTCCCCTTCACTTACATCTACACTCGAACAGTGCCCATAAATTGTATAAAGACCTAAACCATGTGAAAGTACAGGCATATTTCCATAAAGTCCATTAAAATCAGAAAATACAACTTTCCCGCCATTTTGCGTTTTTATAGGTGCCATGGCATGCGATGCCAAATCAAGCCCTAGATGGTATGCTTCACTGATGAACTTTCCATTATAGTAATATTTTCTATGATCGCCAAAATGTGCAACAACTGCACCATTTTTAAGTGGATACATACGTCTGACTTTAAAATCACTTATCATCTCTTCTGGTACAGGTGATGTTAATTTATGAATAAGTTTTTCATTTTTGGCACGTACATCTTCATTTATAATTTTAAACTGTTCCAATTTATCTTCAACACCTTGTGTCTCTTCAAAGTCTTCTGCCAAATCATATATTTTACCTTTTAAAAATTTATCTGAAAGCTTAATCTTGGAAAGACGATATTTTTTATTTTTCAGATAGAATGGAATATATGTTTTTCTTATGTTTGAAGCCAAGTCTCGAGCAACAACAGTAGCTTTAAAACTACTGTCTTGAACAGGCCATGCAAGTAAAGCTATATAATACCCTTCTTTGTAGAACGGTTCTGCTTTAAAATGTTTATTGTGATTTGATAAAATATAAATATCATCAAGATTTTCATCTTCAACTTTAAAAATAACAAGGGCAGAACCACCTTTAGAAATTTTATAGGAATTTCCAACGATACTTACACGTGGTCTTTTTTTATCAATTTGCATTGTAAAAACACTCTGAGCACTGTTGCCTTTTAAGAAATTCCATTTACTTGTATCTTGTGCCTGAACAACTAAAGTAAGTTCTTTATCTTTCATAGTATAAGAGCCACGCGGTGGTTTGACTGCAAGATTTAACTCTTTTTGTGGAGCTAAAAGCTGTTCGTACTGTAATGTTTTGTCACCATCTTGCGTATGCATTATAATTTTATAAGATTGAATACCACTATCATCACTAATCTTAATTTTTAATGGTTTTTTCAAATTCCAGTATCCATTATTTTTCTCTAATGAAATAGTAGGAGCCTTTCGCTCAAATGTTTCTGAAAAATAAACATACAAAGTCGCTGCTATAATAAGAGCAAACACCAATAAAAGACCGATTGAAGAGTTATTTTTTCTTCTCAAAGTAAACTTCCTTCTTTAAATTAATTATTTTATTCTTTTCATCATTTTTTATGATCATAACTTCTTTTACATTCACAAGACTTAAAATTTCTTTCGCTATAAAATCCACATCACACCACTGAGCCCCTGTAGTTATAAAATCTTTTTCATCAAGATCCACATAGGCAACTTCACCATTTTGCTGTAAAAGAAGTTTTTTATAAGCTATTGCTTTTAAACGAAAAATTCGTAATGGAATTTTCTGTGTAAGTTCTTCAATGCACAACTGACGTTCTGCACCATATTCTATCAATTCACTAACGATAGCAAAGATCGTGCCATCACATGCACTACTTAAAAAATTTTCATACTGTTCTAAAAAACCAGCAAAAAAAGCAGTTGCAATCTTTTTATTAATTTTAATCTTGTTTTCTTTAAAATAAAAGTAAAGATCAAGAAGTTCTATATTATTAACAGAAAAATAAAAATCTGCTGATACAGGTTTTTGTAATCGTGATTTTTCATACCAGGGTAAAAAAGCATACCTGCTAACTTCTTCAGCTCCATACAAAGAGACTTTTTTATGTAAAGATAGCATATAAGAGTATAAAATACTTGCCTGTATGAAATGGTTTTTATCATACTCTACCACTATATGTTTTATCTTCTTGATTTCATCTTGTGGTATCAAACGGACCTACCAAATTATTAAGATAATAGACTTCTTGCAAAACTCCTATAAGCCTCAAAGGAGTTTTGCAAGAAGTCTAATAAAATTATATACTATTTTTTATTCATCTTGTAAACATAAGCAAGGACTTCAGCTACTGCGGCAAAGAGTGTCTCTGGAATTGGGTGTTCTACTTCAACTTCACTATACAAAGAACGTGCTAAGGGTGGATTTTGTACTATAT
>JAMOSE010000090.1 GCA_027063215.1 Sulfurimonas sp.
TTTGTAGGTAAAAAAGGCGTAGATTTTTATGCCATAGGCACTCTTTGTTTTTATACAATAAGCCTCGATAGTATAAACTTACTGTATTTGTCAAATTGACAAAGAATGCAAATGGCAAAGACCTATAGAAGGAAGTCTATACACTCAGCGTGCACACAATTTGTATATAGACTTTTTCTATATTTACTCTGTAAGTATAGGCTATAAGTGTTAGTAGAATGTTAGCACTTCTGTACAGTCTATTGAATAATACCAGTACCTTTATAATTGGCTGCATGATAAATAGTTACACCATTTTTGCGGGCATAATACTCCAGAAGCAGTTTTTGCAGGGTTGGTTCAATTGAAGGAGCAAACCAGGCATTGTTACTCATAGCAATCATATACTTTACATCTCCCTCATAAAGCTCTTTGCAGGTTGCTTCATAACAGATAGCATTGCGAAATTTCACACCTTTGATTATAAAATCAGTCGGATGTTTTGCTGTTACAAAATCACTTGCTCCACTGAAAAAAGTATCGTTAATAAATTTTTGAGCAAATTTTGGCAGAGGAATGTACTCTCCAAAGGGAACAAGCACAAGTTTTTTTGCTATTTGATAATTCCCTTTGTCAAACATATATGTTACATTATAATTTTTTCCATCTTCATTCAGTAAAGAGCCTGCAACAATGGTAATATTATAAGAAAATTTCTTCAACTGTTTTATTAACTCAGGCGTTTTATTCATAAAAAGAGGAAAAACAGATTCGGGAAGAATAATGAGATCATACTTTTGTTCTATTGCTTTTTGGATCTCTTGAAAAAGCATACTAACAGTAGGATAGAGATTTTTTTCTTGCCATTTATCTTCTTGCTTTATATCTGTTTGAACAAGTTTGATTTTTAAAGGAGCATTCTGTTGTAAAGGATAGCCATAATTGAGTGCAGCTACTAATAGTAAAAGTGCAGAATAGTTGTAATATTTTTTAAAAGGCATTACAGATGGAAGCGATAGCGCTAAAAGTATCAAGGCAAATTGATATTTATAAACACCAAAATAACTATTGACAAACAAGAGTTCTGGTTGCATCCAGTTCCAGTCTAAAGGTTCAAAAAATGATAAAGCAAAAAGCAGAACTGCTCGTATCAAGGGATTGTTTGTAAACGCCAGCGGGGCAAAAAAGAGCATATAAATAAAGGCAAATCCTATTGTAACTATAGGAGTCATATAGCCTACACCCTGGTATTTAAAACTATATCCAATCCAGTAGAACCAAAGCAGTCCAATCATAAATCCGGCAAATAAAACAGCACGTTTTGAAATGTATAAAAAAAGAGCAAGTGCAGCAAGACCAAAAAGTGTATTTATAAGTTTGCTTGTAAGCCCATAATGTTCAAAATAGATAAAAGCACTAAAAAAAAGTGCTGTGAGCGTTGCGAGTAAAATATCTTTGAGTAATGTATTCATTTTGAAATTGTACACAATTTTAAGAGCTTATTAGTATACTTTTTGTATAATCTGTGCAATTTTAACTAAAGGAATCATCAGCCATGGAAATTATTTCTCAACTGTTACCGTTTATCTTTTTAATTGCAATTATGTATTTTGTAATTATTCGTCCACAACAAAAAGAGGCTAAAGCCAAACAAGAGATGATGGAATCACTCAAAAAAGGTGATAAAGTGATCACAAATGGTGGTTTTATCGTAGTAGTACATAAAGTTGAAGAGCATTTTTTCAGTGTGAAAATGAACGATGATACAATCGCAAAAATTACAAAAGACTCCATTGCAAAGAAGTATGAGGATGAAGCTTAATTATAGAATAGTCATCTTTGCACTGGCAATTGTGTTTGGAATAGTCTTCTCTGTTCCATCTCTTTTACAGACAGAAGGTGGAAAAAAAATAACCCTTGGCCTTGATCTACAAGGCGGTTTACATATGCTTTTAGGTGTGAAAACTGATGAAGCTATTAAAAGTCGTATTAAGTCAATTGCTGCAAGTGTGAAACATTATGCAGATAGAAATGATATCTTGATTGATGGGCTTACATTTGATGAAAACAGTGTTCGTTTTGAAGTTCTAGATAGTGATGAGGTAAAATCTTTTCATACATTTTTATCAAAAGTTGAAGGTGCTAAAGTTACAAATAACGGCAGTGTTATTACAGTTTCATTTACTCCCAAAGAGGTTGTAAAGATTAAAAAACTTGCTATTGATCAGGCTATTGAAACAATTAGAAACAGACTTGATCAGTTTGGACTTTCAGAACCTATTGTTGCTCGTCAGGGTAAAGAGAAGATTCTTGTAGAACTTGCAGGGATTAAAACGCCACAGGAAGAACAGCGTGCCCGTGAACTTATCAGCCGTGCTGCAAAACTTGAGCTAATGGCTGTTGATGAAGACAGAAATGCAAGAGTTTACAATATGAGTGAAGCAGATGCTGCTGCATATGGGGATGTGATCCTTCCGGATGCAAAAAATCCTCAGATTAAGTACCTTGTTCATGAAATTCCTATTTTAGACGGCAGTATGTTAACCGGTGCAAATGTCGGTTTTGACAAAAACAACCGTCCTGTAATTGATTTTAAACTCAACTCAGAAGGTGCAGATATCTTTGGTGACTTTACCGGTAAAAATGTAGGCAAACGCCTGGCTATTGTACTTGACGGCAAAGTTTTCTCTGCTCCAAACATTAATGAGCGTATCGGTGGAGGGGCTGGACAGATATCTGGTAACTACACAGTTGTAGAAGCAAAAGATTTGGCTATTGCACTGCGTTCAGGTGCACTTTTGGCACCGATATATATGTTGGAAAAACGCTCAGTTGGACCAAGCTTGGGTGCGGATAGTATTAAAGCCTCTATGGTGGCGTTAATTGGCGGTTTTGTTTTAGTTATTGCATTTATGGTTCTTTATTATCGTATGGCTGGTGTTATTGCAAACATTGCACTTATTGCAAACTTGTTACTGCTTTTAGCAGTGATGAGTCTTTTTGGTGCAACGCTGACACTGCCAGGTATGGCCGGTATTGTTCTGACTGTTGGTATGGCAGTTGATGCCAATGTTATTATTACTGAGCGGATACGTGAACTTATCTATGAAGGCAAGTCGATGCATAAAGCAATTGAAGATGGATATTCTAATGCAATGACAGCTATTTTGGATGCAAATATTACAACATTGATTGCTTCTGTAGTTCTGTATGTATATGGAACAGGTGCAATTAAAGGTTTTGCAATTACGATGAGTATTGGTATTTTGGCTTCAATGCTGACAGCGATTTTAGGAACACACGGAATTTATCAGATGTTAGAGTCAAAAATGGCTAAAAATAAAGATTACCGTTTTTGGTTTGGGATTAAAGGATAATTATGGAATTTTTTAAATATACACGCCCATTTGATTTTATGGGAAAATCAAAAATCGCAATGACTATCTCAATTATCCTGATTTTAGCTTCGTATGTAATTCTTGCTACAAAAGGTTTGAACTACGGGATTGATTTTGCCGGGGGAACAATTGTTCAGGTAAAATATGACAAAGCAGCACCGATAAAAGAGATGCGTGAGCGTCTTAAAGGAGACAAACTTTTTGACGGTGCTTCTATTACTGAGTTTGGATCACCTGATGAGGTTGTTATTCGTATGAAGACAACAACAGGCAATGTAACACAGGATATTGGTGATGTAACACGTGAAGCACTCAAAGGTACTGGAAAGTTTGAGATCCGTCGTGTTGATATTGTTGGGCCCAAAGTTGGATCAGAGTTAAAAGAAAAAGGGCTTATGGCACTTTTTCTCTCTGTTGCAGCAATTTTAATCTATGTAGCGTTTCGATTTGAGTGGCGTTTTGCAGTGGCTTCTATTGCTGCACTTATTCATGATGTCTCAATCGCTATGGGGGCAGTTGCTCTCTTTGAGATCGATGTCAACCTTGATGTTTTAGCTGCAATTTTAACACTGCTTGGATACTCATTAAATGATACAATCATTGTATTTGATCGTATTCGTGAGGGAATTGTTAAATCTAAAAATGTTAATTTAGCTGAAATTATCAATGAATCAATTACTCGTACACTTGCACGTACGACATTGACATCACTGACAACATTCTTTGTGGTCTTTACCCTCTTTATGTTTGGTGGTGAGATTATTCACGCCTTTGCATTTACGTTGCTTGTAGGTATAGTTGTTGGTACATACTCATCAATTTTTGTTGCATCTCCGATATTGATGCTTTTTGGTTTTGATGTGAAAAAATATCATGAAAAACTGGCTGAAAAAGCAAAACGTGAAGCTGAAAAAGAGCGTATGCGTGCGCAATATGAATCGGGAGTAATGTAGTCGCACTAGTGCGATGGACTTTACAATAAGGGAGTAGCTTCCCTTAAATTTATGAAATAAATTAAAGGAAATGTGATGGATTGGGGTAAGGTTGTTTATGTATTCTTTTCTTTGATGAGTTTAACCTCTATAGCGGGGTTTTTATATGAAAACACAGCAATCTCACTTTTTGTGGCTGCAAGTGTTAATCTTATCTCAACAATTTTAAAAATTGGTGTAAGAAATCTGCTTTCTGCTGAGTTGTTGGCTTCATCCCTTGTAGCAGATTTACACCTTATCCCGGCATTTGCATTTTTAGTAATTATTCATGATGATTCATGGGCGATTGCACTGGCAATCGGGGCACTTATTGCTAATGTATTTTCAATGGGACTTGTTTACATTGAGAGTTCAAAAACACATGAAGAGTACTGACTCTTTATATAAAAACAGATAAATATCTTTGATTAGGACAGATAACTTTGGAATATAGCGCAAAAAATATAGAAAAAAAATGGCAAGAGTATTGGAAGCAAAACGAGAGTTTTGAACCGAGTGAAGATTTCACACAAGAGAAGAAGTATATCCTCTCCATGTTCCCTTTCCCAAGCGGGCGTCTGCATATGGGACATGTAAGAAACTACTCAATCTCTGATGCTTTTGCACGTTACCACAGACAGCAGGGCAAAAATGTACTGCACCCTATCGGATTTGACAGTTTTGGTATGCCGGCAGAAAATGCGGCTATTAAAAACGGAAGCCATCCAAAATCTTGGACTTATGATAATATTGACTATATGAAAAATGAGTTTTACTCACTTGGTTTTTCATTTTCACGCAAGCGTGAATTTGCAACAAGTGATGAACTCTATACAAAGTTCGAGCAGGGTTTTATCATAGATATGTACAATGCAGGGCTTCTTTACCGTGAAAAAGGGATGCTAAATTGGTGTCCGCATGATCAGACAGTGCTTGCAAATGAGCAGGTGATTGACGGATGTTGTTGGCGTTGTGATACACCTATTGTTAAAAAAGATATGAATCAGTACTACTTTAAGATTACAAAGTATGCCGATGAACTCTTGGCAGATCTCAAAAAACTAGAGGGTGGTTGGCCAAAACAGGTACTTACTATGCAGGAGAACTGGATAGGAAAATCAAACGGTTTGGCATTTGATCTCTACTTCGATGAGCCAAGCAAAGCAAAACTCAATAGTACGTTTGAGAGTTTTGATGTCTTTACAACACGTCCTGATACTATCTATGGTGTAAGCTATACAGCGCTTGCACCTGAACATGCTATTGTTACTTATATGATTGAGAACAATTTGCTAGATGAGAATACTGTTGCACAAATCAATGCAATGAAAAATGCTTCTTCTATTGATCGTCAAAAAGAGAAGTCTGGTTTGCCATTGGGTCTGAGTGTTGTACATCCTCTTACAGGTAAAACTGTTCCGGTTTGGATTGCAAACTTTGTGTTGATGGATTATGGTAGTGGTGCTGTTATGGCAGTTCCAGCTCATGATGAGCGTGATTATGATTTTGCTAAAAAGTATGATCTGCCAATCAATCCGGTTATTGTGCCCTATGAAGGTGAACATGACTTTAGTAAAAGTGCTTTTACTGAAGTTGGAAAATTAATCAACTCAGCAGAGTTTGACGGAATGAATTCAAAAGAGGCTCAGTCGAAAATTATTGAGATGTTTGAAGCCAAAAATCTCGGTAAAAAGACGACAAATTACAAGTTAAAAGATTGGGGTGTAAGTCGTCAGCGTTACTGGGGTGCGCCTATTCCTTTTGTACATTGTGACAAATGTGGTTTGGTTATGGAGAAAAAAGCCAATCTCCCGATCGCGCTTCCTGAAGATATCGAGATTACCGGAGAGGGTAACCCGCTGGAGAAACATCCGACTTGGAAACATTGTAAGTGTCCTGAATGTGGCGGCGATGCTCTGCGTGAGACAGATACAATGGATACTTTTGTTGAGTCTAGTTGGTACTTTTTACGTTTTTGTGCATCACCACAAAATTGGGAAAAAGAGGCATTTTCAAAAGAGCAGATCAAGTACTGGATGGGTGTGGATCACTACATCGGCGGGATCGAACATGCAGTACTGCATCTTCTGTATGCACGTTTCTTTACAAAAGTTTTTAGAGATCTTGGTTACCTTGATTTTGATGAGCCTTTTGATAGACTCCTTACACAAGGGATGGTACTTAAAGATGGTGCGAAGATGTCAAAATCAAAAGGCAATACTGTTGATCCGGATGCCATTATTGAAAAGTATGGTGCTGATACTGCACGTCTTTTTATTCTTTTTGCTGCACCACCGACACAGGAACTTGAGTGGAATGATAGTGCTGTTGAAGGTGCTTACAGATTTATCAAACGTTTCTATGAGAGAAGCACACATGTTGTAGCATGTGAGAGTAAACCGGTGATTGATCACAGCAAACTCTCAAAAGAAGAGAAATTTGCCCGTAAAAAAGTTTATGAAGCACTGCGTCGTGCGGAGGAAGTTTATAACGAACGCTATACTTTTAACACAATGATAGCAGGTGTGATGGAAGCGATGAATGCGCTTAATGCTCAGAAAAATGCCGATGTATGGAGTGAAGCATACTGGATTTTAACTTCTATTATGGAACCGGTAATTCCACATACGGCTTCTGAGATTAGTGAAGAATATTTTGGTCTCAAAAACTTTGACAAACAAGAGATTATTGAAGAGGTTTTTGTGGAGGATAGTATTTCACTGGGTGTCTCTGTTAATGGAAAAAAACGTGGTGAAATTGAAGTGGCGGCTGATGCCTCTAAAGAAGATATCATAGAAGCGGCAAAAGCAGAAGTCTCCAAATGGCTTGAGGGTAAAGAGATTGTAAAAGAGATCGTTGTTCCTAAGAAACTTGTAAACTTGGTTATTAAAGGGTAAGTGATGAAACATCTGCTCATATTCATATTTTTTGCTACGGTATTGCTTGAAATGAGTGGATGTGGTTATAAACCAAGTTCAAAATATTCTCGTAAAGTTGTAGGGGAGAAAATAAGTACAAATGTAATTATCTCAGCAGAGGATCCTGAAAATACCGTACTTATAAAAGATGCCGTGGATCGTGCTATTATTGAGATTTTTCGTGCCTCTTTAGTGGATAAAAAATATGCAACAACACATTTGGATTTTAGTGTCTCTGAACCACACTACAGTCCAATTCAGTATAACCAAGATGGATTTGTTATTGCATATCGTGCTACAATTACTTTACATATTTTAAGACAGACAAAAGATATCAAAAAAAAGTATAATGCTACAGGTACATATGATTTTACCATAGCCCCGAATGCAGTTATAACCGATCAAGAACGTTTTGAAGCGATAAAATACAGTACACAAAAAGCTATCACTTCATTTATTGCTCAGATTGCAGCAGAAGGTACAAGAATAGGAGAATAAGATGACAATTCAAACAATTATAAACAGTGCAATTAAAAGATTGAAAGCAGAAGGGAAACTTTTAACCCCCGATTATTATGCAGAAGCTTTTTGCAAAGAGGCTACTCGTGCAAAGATGAGTGTTGAAGACTGTAATCATGTTGATAAATTTAAGAAAATGTTGAGTAAAGATTTTCAAAAAGATTTACAAAATTATCGTATTAAAACGATGAGTGAATTTGTACGTTTTTTAATCTCTAAACTGAATCGTACAAACCCTACACAATGTTCCAATCAGTTAGAAGCACAATCTCTTTTATGCAAACGTGCTTTACAGGCTATACGGGTACTTCACAACAAAGAAGCAAGTGAACTTGCACAAAAAAGTATAGAGCTTTTAGAAAATGCACCGACACCTGAACAACTGGATAGTTTTCGTCAGAGATGGGTGAATTTTTTGACAACTTATGATGATACTTTTTTAGAAGAGTTACGCACTCTTGGTGAAGTTGACAGCAGTGATCTGAAAAAAACAATAGAAAATTTAAAATTAGTTGCAGATACAAAATCTACGAGTATGGATAAAAGCAACTTAGAAAGAATATCCAAACTTCTCGTTGCTTCTTTTGTTCCATCTATTGCTTCTAGTGTAAATGATACAATTGCAAATATCAGTGAAAAGATTAAAAACAATCCTGCTGTATTAGACGATGAGAATATAGAAAAAGAGATAAAATCAGCGATTTCACTTCGTATTGCACTTGATAAAGAGAGTGTAAAAGAGATGGTTGAATCGATCGATGGTGTTTTAGATAAACTCTCTTTACGTTTAATTGATATGATAGAGAGCTCGGATAACTCAAATGCAGAGGTACAGGCTATTAAAAAAGAGCTTGAGTCTTACACTGAAGAGTCTTCTGTAAATTTTAAACTTGCTCATAAAAAGCTTTTTACTATTGCAATTGCGTTAGAAGAAAATACTGAACTCTTAAGTCGCGATCTCAAAGGGCATAATGCTGATGTTTCAGCTTTAAGTAAAAAAGTAAAAAAACTTGAACAGGAGTTAGAAAAAGCAAAAAAAGATTCTAAAGAGGATTTTTTAACGAAGCTTTATAATAAACGTGCTCTTGATGAATTTTTAGAACTCAAAGAGGCAGAATATCAGCGCTATGAGAGAAACTATGTCATTGTTATGTTTGACTTGGATCATTTTAAAAATGTAAATGATACATATGGACATGAAGCAGGGGATGCTGTGTTATCAGCTTTTTCAAAAATTCTCAAAAAAGAGGCAAGAAGTGTTGATATAGTCGGTCGTTTTGGAGGAGAAGAATTTTTGGCATTACTGAGTGATACAGATGTGCAAGGGGGTGTGGCTTTTGCAAAGAAAGTACTTAAACATGTTCAACAGGCTCGTTTTATCTATAAAGGAGAACGTATTAAAGTAACGGCAAGTGCAGGTGTCAGTGAACGATCAAAACATATCTCTTTACAAGCAACGATTAATTCTGCAGATGAGTATCTTTATCTTGCTAAGAAAAATGGTAGAAACAGGGTAGAGTACAAAAAATAGTGTTAGAAGATTTTTTAAATGCCAAACCGCTTTTTTATGATGAAATAGATTATACACGTATGCCCCGTGTATATAAACGAATTCAAAAAAACTTCGACCTTGCAAAAATTATACATATTGTCGGTACCAATGGTAAAGGAACAAGCGGAAGATTTTTAGCAACTGCTCTTAGTCGCTTGGGATATAATACCGGTCACTATACTTCACCGCATATTTTAAAGTTTAATGAACGTATTTGGTTTAATGGAAATGATGTTTCCATGGAACTTTTAGAGGATACGCACAGAGAACTTTTAACACTATTGACTCAGGATGAAATTAAAAGTTTAAGTTATTTTGAATATACAACACTGCTTGCTATGCTTTTTTTTAGTTCAAAGTGTGATTATATTATTTTAGAAGCTGGTCTTGGCGGAGAGTACGATGCAACAGCTGTTTTTACAAATCTATTAACAGTAGTTACTCCTATAGATATTGATCATGAATCTTTTTTAGGCAAAGATATACGTGCCATTGCACAGACGAAACTCAATGCAATACAAAAAACTGCTTTACTTGCAAAGCAAACCTATAAAGAGGTACAAGAAGTTCTTTTGGAGTTGCAATTACAAAAAGAGATCAAAGCATACTATTTTGATGAACTTTTAGATCAGCAAGATTATGAAAATATTCACACTATTGCCAAGGATGAGCATCTGCCTGCTTATTTACAAGACAATCTTGCCTTATCAATTGCTGTTCTTAAATATTTGCATATAGCATATAAAAAAGAAGATTTTTATAATGCAAGGCTTTTTGGCCGTTTAACAGAGTTGAAAAAAAATATTATTATAGATGTAGGACATAATGTTTTAGCTGCCCGATCCATAGTTAAAAGTTTAGAAGGTAAAAAATATATTTTAGTTTATAATAGCTATAAAGATAAAAACTATAAAGAGATTCTTCGAATTTTAAAACCAATCATTACGTCTGTTTCGCTGATAGATGTTTATAATAACAGAATAGAAGAGAGTAGTTATCTTCAAGATACTCTTGATGAATTAGCAATTCAATGGGATACATTTACGACAACAAATGCAGATGAGTCGTATCTTGTCTTTGGATCTTTTAGTGTTGTAGAAGCATTTTTAAGGAGTGAACATGGATAAGCATTTTACTATTACCATAGAAGATGACCAGGGAACAAAAGAGTTTAATGTTCATAAAATGGTAAAGAAAATTTTGATCTATAGTGGAATTTTCCTCTTTTTATTACTTTTTTTCTCTGTTGGAACAGTTTTTTATCTTAATCATACTTTAACAGATATTGAAAAGAAAAAAGCAAATCTTGAAAAAGCATATATACATTTAGAGAGTAAAACTATAGAGACTGAGGCACATCTTGCAAAGAAAAAAAAGGATCTAGAAGAGCTTTCAGACTCTTTAAGTGAGATTGAAAAACTTATAGGTCTCAAACCTCTTGGTGATAAGACTTTGTCAGAGAGGGTTAACAGTGCAAAGCTGACATCTTCGCAAAGAGCAACATTGTTACGATTGATTCCAAGTGGAACACCTATTGAATATAATGGAATTACGAGTAAGTTTGGATATAGAATGCATCCGACATTGCATAAAAAAGAGTTTCATCGCGGAAGTGATATGAAAGCAAAACGAAATACTCCAGTTTATGCTACTGCTGATGCAATTGTTGAATGGGCCGGCTACCACAAGCGAAGCGGTTTTGGAAATTTGGTGATTTTAACACATGTATATGGTTTTAAATCCTATTTTGGACACCTAAAAAAAGTCGTTGTAAAATCAGGACAATTTGTAAAAAAAGGAGATCTTATAGCATATAGTGGAAACTCTGGTCTGAGCAGTGGACCACATCTGCATTATGAGATTCGATTTTTACAAAGACCGTTAAACCCTTACTATTTTATAAAGTGGACACAAAAAAACTATAATGAAATTTTTGAAAAAGAGAAAAAAGTTCCGTGGAAATCAATAATTTCAGCTATGCAACAGATTGAGATTGTTTCACAAACAAGTAGTGAAAAAGATCAAAACAAGACTATATCAGAGGAAAATAATGTCACAGGCAAGACTCTATAATTATTTTAAAAACAGTTCAAAAGAGAAGCTTGATCTTTTAATCTGTGAAGATCTCAAAGAGGCAGAAGCACTCAAAGCTGTTGCTGACTTTTTTGAACAAGAGGTCATTTTATTTCCGGATTTTCGTCCAAGCTACGGTGATGATCTGCGATCATACAAAGAGGAGCTTCATGAGCTCTTAGCAGCACTGCGAAGCTACCATAGTGCCAAGAAGAAGCCCCTTGTTATCTCTCCTTTAAAAACACTTCTTTTCCCGCTGCCAAAGGCAGAACTTCTAGAGAGTATGGAGCTTGAGTTTGGCAGTGAGATAGATCTCAAAGCCTTTAAAGAGAAGATGTTACAGTGGGGATATACCTTTGTTGATATGGTGCAGGTTGCAGGTGAGATCTCGCATCGTGGTGATATCATAGATATTTTTGTACCCGCTACCAAAAACCCTTACAGAATATCACTTTTTGACAATGAGATAGAGCAGATTAAATCTTTTGATCTTGATACCCAAAGAACTATTGGTGATGAGCTTGATGCTATAGCAATCAGTGCCGCTTTTTTCTCTCTTGATAGCAAGCAGTTTGATGATCTTAATCATAAAATAGAGACAAGTACATTTGATGCGCTTTCTCGTGATATTGCTTCTCTTGGATTTTGGTATCTTGATGGACTAGCAGAGAACTTTTTAGAGGGCAAAACAGCGATGCTTGCTAAAAATCTTGAGAATGTGCTTATCGATGCCTATGCTATTAATGATCCGCAAATTGATCGAGAAGCTTTTAACTTGCCGATACTCCCTGAGAATGAGCGTGTTAAAGAGTTAGTTGTTGCCAATGTAGAGCAACTTCTGAAAGTACATAAAGAGAAAAAGATAACCCTTATTGCTGCAAACAAAGCAACTGTAAAACAGGCAGGTATTTATGATACAACTCATATTACCGTTAAAGAAGCACCGTATATCTTAAATATTATCACTGATAATGAGCTTGTAATATCGCTTAACAAACCCGATAAAAAGCGTCGCCGCCGTAAAAGCTCCATACTGCTTGATGACCTCAAAGCAGGTGATTATGTGGTGCATGAAGATTATGGAGTGGGGATTTTTGAGAAGATTGAGCAGACGGAGATACTTGGCGGTGTCAAGG
>JAMOSE010000091.1 GCA_027063215.1 Sulfurimonas sp.
ACAGTTTATGTATGCAGTGAGTCTGCGGGTTAAAAGTGAATAATATATTTGATTTTGAACTGCCTGCAGTTGACAGTGAACATTTTTATACACAATTAAAAAGTAAAAATGTAGAGATAAAAACAATAATTAGCAATACGCTCTCAACACCGCAAACATTTTTACAGGAGTGTGAGGAGTGGGTTGTCGTCTTACAGGGGTGTGCAAAAATTAAAATGGATGATACAGTTTATAAACTCAAAAAAGGTGATACACTTTTCATTCCAAAAAAGAAAGAACATACACTTTTAAAAACAAAAAAAACTGTCATATGGCTGGCAGTTTATATCTATGATACAAAAGAGGCATAAATGGCAAAAGAGGCAGTAATCCTTCTAAATATGGGTGGACCAAACAATCTTGAAGAGGTTGAAGTTTTTTTGAAAAATATGTTTGCAGATAAAAATATATTGACAATGAAAAGCGGGCTTTTACGAAAGTTTGTGGGGGGAATGATAGTTTTTACCCGAACAGAGAGTTCTCAAGAGATCTACAAACAGTTAGGGGGAAAATCACCTATAGTCGGACATACAAAAAAACTTGTAGCAAAGTTACAAGAGCGTTTGGGTGAAAATGTCCTTGTTGATTTTGCTATGCGTTATACACCTCCTTTTGCCTGTGAGGTTGTTGAACGGCTTAATACTCAAGATATTGAAAAGATCTATCTTATACCGCTCTATCCGCAATACTCTACAACAACAACAAAGTCTTCTTTGGAAGATTTTGAAGCATGTTACCATGATCAAGGAGGTGATGCGCTTCTTGTTGAGATAAAACATTTTTTTGAAAACAAAAAGTATAATGAGGCTATTTTAGAGCGGATCGAGGAGGTGATGAAAGATGCTCATTACAGAGATTTTGATATTATTTTTTCTGCACATGGCTTACCTAAAAAGATCGTTGATGCCGGTGATGTTTATGAAAAGCATGTCAATCGTCATGTAGCAATTTTAAAAGAGATGATGGATCAAAAAGGGATGGAGTTTCATGAAGTTCATTTGGCATATCAGTCCAAAGTAGGGCGTATGGAGTGGCTTACACCTTCGCTTGAAGATAAACTTAAAACGGTAAGAAATCGTGGTGTTCTTATCTTTCCTATTGCTTTTACCATAGATAACTCTGAGACAGATTTTGAACTTGATGTAGAGTATAGAGAGATCGCACAAGCGCTTGGTTTTAAAGAGTACAGAGTAGCAAAATGTCCAAATGACAGTGAGCTCTTTGTCGATGCACTTCAAGAGATTTATGAAAAGATGAAATGATGCAAAAAATAGTTATTTTTGATATGGATGGGACATTGATTGATTCGAAAAAAGATATTACTATTTCTATCAATTATGTTCGAAAAGTAAATCATAATCTTCCTCCTCTTTCAGAAGATTTTATCGTTGAAGCGATAAATATGCATGAGCGAAATCTACCATATCTTTTTTATAACACAGAGAGTTATGAACAAAGAGACAGAGAACTTTTTGAGAAGCATTATAAAGAGCAGTGTATAAAACATCCTTATCTTTATGAAGGGCTAGAAGAGGTACTGTATACTTTACGAGAAAATGGAGTAAAAATGTCTGTTGCAACAAATGCACCTACACTTTTTGCAAAAACAATGCTTGAGCACTTGGGCGTTAGTCCGCTGTTTGATGTAATTATAGGTGCTGATAAAGTAAAAACTTCAAAACCAAATCCCGATATGATAAACTTGATACTTGCGTCATATAATTTTAATAAACAAATAGACAGGGCATGGATGGTAGGTGACAATTCAAAAGATATGGAAAGTGCCGAGCGTGCAGGGATTGAAAGTATATTTGTTACATGGGGATTTTCTGCTGATGGCAACTATACTACTGTTATAAAAGAACCAAAAGAGCTTCTCAATATTAT
>JAMOSE010000092.1 GCA_027063215.1 Sulfurimonas sp.
ATTAACATACTCTATGTTGAAGATGAAGAGGATGTCAGAGAGCAGACAAAGATGATATTTGATATGCTTTTTAAAAATGTAGATACGGCATTTGATGGTTTGGATGCTTGGCAAAAGTATCAAAATATTCAGTATGATATAGTATTTACAGATATCAGTATGCCAAGAATGGATGGCTTGGAGTTAAGTCGACGTATCAAAGAAGAAGATCCTATGCAAAAAATTGTTATTGTTTCTGCATATAATGCTTCAGATTATCTGCTTCAAGCCATAGAGCTTGGTGTTGAGGGTTTTCTTTTAAAACCTATTGCAATAGATAAAATGGTTTTAGTTGTAAAAAAACTAGCAGACAGCATCTTATCTGCCAAACTGATGAAAGATTATAGAAAAAAATTAGAAGCAGAGGTAGAAGAGAAGACCAAAATTATAAAAAAGCAGGTCGTAACAGATAAACTTACAGGATTGCAAAATCGTTTTGCTTTAAACAAAGCATTGGAAAATTCTGAAAATGGCAATGCACTTCTTTTGATAAATATTGATAACTTTGAGAGTATTAATCTGGTATATGGATATGCATATGGAGACAAGGTTATTGTATCTCTTTCAAAACTATTATCGCAAGATATACTAGAAGCATCACAGCTTTTTTATTTGGGTAATGATGAGTTTGCGATACTGTGTAATAGCTCTGAAGATACACTTATGCAATATGCTAAAGATTTACAAGAGCGAATAGCAAAATCTTTTGTAGAGTATAATAATCATGCTATTACGTTTACAGTGACAATAGCCATTGCAAAAGATAATGAAGATCTACTAAAAGATGCATATGTAACATTAAAAGAGGCAAAACAGCAGGGAAAAAACAGTATCAAAAGATACAGCAAGGATCTCCTTATTGAAAAACTTCAAGCTCAGATACAGGAGTATTCACCAATTATACGTGAAGCTATTGATGAAAAACATGTCCTTCCCTATTTTCAAGCTATCGTTGATAATAGAACAAATAAAATTGCAAAATATGAATGTTTGGCAAGAATAGTAAAAGGGGATATTCTTTATACTCCTTTTTTCTTTATAAATATAGCTGAACAAATAGGGGTAATCCCCGAAATTACCAAAATTATGATTGATAAATCGTTTCAGGTTTTTCAGCATAACAGTTACAGCTTTTCTATCAATATCACAGAAATAGATCTGAACAATCACTATCTTCAGGCATATCTTAGAAAAAAATTGCAGGAGTATGCTATAGAACCTTCCCGTGTTGTTTTAGAAGTTTTAGAAGGTATCAGTGTAACAGGAGCAAAAAATTCACTAGAACAGCTTATGGAACTTAAAGAGATGGGATTTAAAATTGCCATAGATGACTTTGGAGCACAAAATTCCAATTTTGAAAGAGTACACTCTATGAACGTTGATTTTATCAAGATAGACGGAAGTTTTGTAAAAAATCTTGTTACCGATCCGAAAAGTTACTCTATTGTAAAAACAATTACCGATTTTGCAAAAAGTATAGGAGCAGAGGTAATAGCAGAGTATGTGCATACTAAAGAGGTACAAGAGTCAATAAAAGGGCTTGGTATTGAATACTCTCAAGGCTACTATTTCAGTGAACCAAATAAGGAGTTGATAAATGAAATTTAATGTATTGATCGCGGAAGATGAAAAAGATTTTAGAGATATTTTAGTCTCTATAATTGAGATGATATTTGCTAAATATTATGCCTCTTTTGAGTTACAGATTTCAGTTGCAGATAATGGTAAAGAGGAGCTGGAAATAGCACAAAAAGAGCCGCAGGATATTATCATAACAGATATCAATATGCCGGTAATGAACGGCAAAGAAGCTGTAAAAAGAATACGACTTTTTGATAAGTCTGTGCCTATTTTGGCTCTCACGGCACTGACAGATGAAAAAGATGTTGAAGAGATTATTCAAAGTGGTGTAAGTAACTATACATCAAAACCTTTAAATCAAAAACTCTTTATAGCGCAAATCAGATCCTTTGTAAATCTCTTTGTAAAAAGTGGTTTTGTTTACAATAAAAATGCACTTAACCTTATCAGTAAGCAGGTTTTTAAAAGAAAAACAATCTTTAATATTGAATGGGTTGAAGATGTAGAGGAGTTTTGGGAGTATTTTATGGAACAAAACTCTCTGCTTAGTAATATATACAGTCAAGATATTTTACAAAATATATACAATCTTGAACTTTTGATGATTAAAAACAATATAGCAAACGAACTGGTACTTGAAGAGAATGAGGACTCTTACTACATCACTATTTCACAGTTGCAACTCTTAGGTGAGAAAAGATATGTAAACTTTTTATTTGATGACAAAGTTGATATGCGTTTGGTAAAACAGGATAATAATTTTATAACTTTTTTAGTTGCCAAAAATCAAGACCAAGCCGATCAACAACAAGAAGCCCAAGCAGTAGAGAAAAAAGAAAATCCTATAGAGATGCTGCAGCATGAGCTTCAAGAAGCAAAAGAGTTGGATCTAAGATATACGGTAGATGAAAAGATATCAGCTCAGGAGTTGGCTGATGAACTTGATCCTTCTATAGAAGATAAAATAGAAAACTTTGAAGAGGATATAGAGTCACTCCGTATCAGTTTGTATGATCTAGAAGAAGCCAAAAAAGAAGAGGCAAGAAAATCACTTTTGGCTATTGTAGAATTGTTAGAAAATTTTGATAAAACAGTAGAAAATATAGGACTTTTTAATGTCGTTTCTCGTTCATTTTCCAGTTTAGTCAGATTTTTAAAAGATTTGGATGATGAGATACTGTTTGATCTGAAAAAAAGGATACTTCTTATTACGCTTATAAGAGGTTTGGTTGATGATCTCGAACAGTGGATAGTCAATGTCTTTCTTGAGTGTACTACAAGTGATATTCACTATTTTGATGCCTCTTTTGCTGAAAATTGTCTCGAAATAGAAAAAATTTTTCTTGAGCCTGAAAAAGAGCAAGATGAGAATGAAGAGGACGATGAATCCCTAGAGTTTTTTTAGGAATAATTATGCAAACATATAACTATCATATACAAGAGAATGATTACACCGAGTTGTTTGATAAAGAGTATGAAACAATTAGTCAGCAAAAAAATATTCTTATTCAGGTTTTCTCAGGTAAAGAGAAAAGATCTTTTGAAGATCTTTTACATTTTTTGCGGGAAAAATTTCCAAATGCTCAGATTATAGCATCTTCGACGGATGGAGAGATTTATGAAGAGCATGTAGCTCTTTTGAGCAGTGTTGTCTCCATCTCAACATTTGATGCGACAGAACTGCATCTGGCCTATGCTCTATCAGATTGCCCTTTTAAAGTTGGAGCAGAACTTGCAAAACAGCTCGTTACACCAAAAACAAAACTGCTTATAGCATTTACAGATGGATTGCACTGTAATGGGGATGAGTTTTTAGAAGGCATCTACTCTGTTGCACCTCATGTAAAAGTTGCCGGTGGACTTGCAGGAGACAATGCAAAGTTTGAGTGTTGTTATGTTGGTATGCAAGACAAACTGTACGATAAAGGGGCTGTGGCTGTTGCTTTTGATTCTGAGGTATTACATGTGCAAACCCTGTATAGTTTTGGCTGGGAAAAGATAGGTTATAAACATGTAATCACAAAATCAGATAAAAATAGAGTCTATACAATCGATAATATTAAGGCTGTTGATTTTTATAAAAAGTATCTAGGAAATAAAATTGCATATGAGTTGCCGGCTACAGGAATAGAATTTCCTTTGATCATGCAAAAAAGAGGTGTTGATATAGCACGGGCGACTACTGCTGTATATCCGGATGGCAGCTTAGGCTTTGCTGGAAATTTACCTGAAGGAGAAGAGGTATATTTTGGTATAGGAAATGTAGAAGATATCCTTTCAAATCCATTAAAAGAACCAAGCATAAATGTTGAGAGCTTTTTTCTATGCTCTTGTATGGCTCGTCGTCGTTTTATGCCGGATCTTATAAAGCAGGAACTGACTCCTTTTAGCATACTCGCTCCTACAAGCGGTTTTTTTACCTATGGAGAGTTTTATACAGATGAAAGAGCAGAACTTCTCAATCAAACGCTTACAGCAGTTGCTCTTTCTGAATCCGATCATACAATCAATATAAACAGACAAAACAAAACAAAACACTATGAAAAAAATCGCTTAGCACTTGTAAATATTCTTTCTGCAACAACAAAAGAGCTTATTGAAGAGATCAATCAAATAGAGACTTTAAAAGAAACATTAGCAACACAAAAGAGCAATATGGAGTTTATAAAAGAAACACTGCATCTTGGAAGTTGGGAGCTCGATATGCAAAGTGGAGCAATTCGCTGGTCTAAAGAGAGTTTTGAAATTTATGGCAGAGATCCATCCTTAGGTACACCGACATATCCTGAATTTATGGAGATGGTTTTAAAAGAGGATCGAGCAAAGTTTACAGATGAAATAAAAAAACTTGAGGATGGGCAAACACATCATGTAGAGATACGGGTACAAAGAGAGGATAAAAAGATACTTACTGTAATTGAGAGTGGCAGGATGGTATTTCAAGACGATAAACCTTTTAAGATAATAGGGCTCACATTAAATATTACTGATTTAAAAATAAAAGAGAGTATATTGCTACAACAATCAAAACAGGCTCAAATGGGTGAGATGATCAATATGATAGCACATCAGTGGAGACAACCGCTCAATGCCATCAGTGCATCGGCAATTCAGTTAAGTATGAAAAATGATATGGAAATCATCACAAGCAAGGATGTAAAAGAGACAACACGCTTTATAGAGAAGATGACACAGGAGATGTCTAGTACAATCAATGATTTTATGAATTTTTCTAAACCGACAAATGAAAAAGAGTCGTTTTCAGTCAAGCAGATTTTAGAAGATATTTTACGCTTGATGGGAGCACAACTTAAAAATCATAACATTACTTTTCTTACAGATTTACAAGAGAAAATGACACTGATTACTTACAGAAAAGATCTGGAGCATATACTGATCAACCTCATTGCAAATGCACGGGATGCATTTGATGAAAACAAAATTGAAGATAAAAAGATTTTAGTTAAATCATATATAAAAGATCAGAAATGTATCATTGATGTGATAGATAATGCAGGCGGAATTCCTATAGATGTCATAGAGAGAATTTTTGAGCCTTACTTTACTACAAAAGAGCAGGGCAAAGGGACAGGATTGGGGCTTTATATGAGCAAAAAAATAGCAAGAGAGAATCTTAACGGAGATATAGATGTGCAAAATCTGCAAGATGGTGCTTTGTTTCATATAGAATTAAAGGATTGTTTTAGTGAATAATACATTGCAAATTTACAGTAGTTTAAATATTCTTTGTGTTGATGATGATCATGATACTCTTGAGATTTACAATATAATGTTTTCTATGCTTTTTAATCATGTTTATATTGCAGAAGATGGGGAAGAAGGGCTTGAAATGTTTCAAAAAGAGTCTGTTGATATAGTATTGACAGACTATTCAATGCCTAAAATGACAGGTTTGCAGATGAGTGAAAAGATTAGAGAGATCGATGCAACTATTCCTATTATATTGTTAACAGCTTTGGAAAGTCTAGAAATATTACGTCATGCAATTGATCTTAGAGTGACAAGTTTTATCAAAAAACCTATCTCATCAAGGTCTATATTTTCCACCTTGGAGTTTGTTGCAAAATCTGTTTTGGCAGACAGATTGCTCCTTAAAACACAAAAAGAAAGACTCTCTTACAGTAACTATCAGGAGAATTTAACGTATCAAAAAGAAAACCTTATCATTAAAAATGATCTGCAAGACAAAAAATCTTTTTTAAATTTTAGCTGTGAGGCTTTTTATAAGCCAAAAGATATTTTAAGTGGGGACAGTTATAGTATAAGAGAAATTTCCAAAGAACAGTATTTTATATTTTTAGTTGATGGTATGGGCAAAGGGATATCTGCAGCAGCTACGGCAATGTTATGTAGTGCATTTGTAAATTATCAAATAGATCAGGCCATCAAAGATCAAAATTTTTCATTTCATAATATCATTGAAAAGCTTTTGGAGTTTATAGCTCCCAATTTACTTGAAGATGAAGTTATCAGTGCAACTTTTTTCTATTTTAATGCAAAAAAAGACTCTTTAGAGTATGCAATGTTCTCTATGCCTGCTTTTTTGTGTATGACGCATTGTGATGATACTGTTGTTAAAATGAAATCAAATAATCCTCCTTTGTCGGCATATACACAAAATATCAATATAACGACAATAGATACTCAAGAAATTAACAAAATATTAGTTTTTACTGATGGTTTAAATGAAAATTCTGTAGAAGACCCCAAAGAGTTTTACGGAAAGTATCTTTTAGAAGATTTTACAGAGGCAGATACGCTAGAAGAGTTTGAAGAAAAAAGAGCACAAAAAGTAGTTGTACAAGAGGATGATATAACATATATTTTCATCAAAGCACAAGAGCAAAGCAAATGAAAGTTCTAAATTTTATTATTGTAAGTTGTATTGTAACAGTATCTCTTTTGGCTAAGGATATATCAGTGGATGATCTTCTTTTAGATATCGAAAAAAAGACCGATCTCTCTCAAAAGACACAGTTGGCAAATAGTGGTATATCATTCATCTATACAAGAGATGATATAAACAGGATGCAAATAACAAAGATCTCAGATATCTTAAAGTCAATAGATCCAATGGGTCCCGTAGGTTATAATGAAAATAGATATGGAGCTACTGATCCTTTTTATGCAGGCACAAATCACCCGTATATGAGCAGTCAGATAAGAGTTTATATAGATAATCAAGAGATGACTTCCGGAATGTATGGAGGGGGACTGGGATCATTAGGGGACATGAATATAGAATGGGTTGATCATATAGAGATATATACACTCAGTCCAACCTACGAATATTCAACAGAATCTACATCTATGCTTATAAAACTCTATACAAAAAGTGCTCAAAAAGATCAAGGGGGAAAAGTTAAAATTGGCGGAGGAAGTTATGGTACTTCTTTCATAAATGCTTATTATGCAGATGCGTTAGAAAAATGGTCCTATTTTGCTTATGTATCAAAAAACAAAAACAACCGAAAAAAATATCATATTAATGATACGGAGATATCAAGAGATAATGATACTTCGCTTTTGCTGGCAACACTGAGTAATAAAAACAATCATATCCTTCTGTTAGCAAAAAAACGCGAACAAGATGGTTTTATGGGTCCTGGAATAAATGTTGCACCAACAGACGCACAACTAAAGGCTGATCTTATTCATATAGGGTATGATACAAAAGTCGGTAATTTTTCTTATATGATTGGCTATGATTATTTTAATATTCATTCCTCTTATGTATATGATGTTACACCCATACAGACTGCACCCTATTATGGATTGTTTCCTACGGCATCAAATTATACAAATGCCCATACGCATACTTTTACAGGAGAATTGAAGTATCAATTTCAAGTAGCTTCACACAGTTTTATTAGCGGTTTGAAATATAGAGAAAAAAGATACAAATTTGATAAAGCAGAACAAAATGGCATAGATATATCTGCATCACCTAATGATATGCAAAGTATTGCAACGGCATATATTGAAGATCAATATCATATACAAGATCATGCTATTGTTACCGTAGGTGTAGATTACTCTGAAGTTAGAAATAATGCTTCCCCTCAGGATGACAATATGTTTATGTATAGGTTAGGTTATACAACTACATCAGAACATCTAACAACTAAAACTATTGCTTCACATATGCTCAAGTCACTTGATTCTTATCTCATAAACAGTAATATATTTTTAGCATCACCAAATAGTCATCATAAACCGCAAAGTATTGATGCTATAGCACAAAACTGTATCTATGAAACAGATACAGATAAATATGAACTTATTGTAGAGTATATAAGAATGAAGAACACTCTTTCTCCAAACAAAGAAGGCAGACTTGCTGTATATAAAAAAGATATGAATATAGGAGGAGTAACTTTTAGATATACATATAAATATCATAGATTTGATAAGCTATTTTTAGAAGCAGGATATAAGCATGTTACGGGCTTACCGATGATTAGTCATTCTTATAAAACATATATGGCGAAGATCCAGACACTAAACAGTTTTGGTAAGTTTGATATTTTTAATGAACTCTTTTATACAAGAAATAGTGCTGAGAAAGTAAATAATTATGATTACAGTGCCGGCATAAAATATAACTACTCTAAGGATTTTATAGTCTCCATAAAAGGGACAAACCTTTTTGATAAAGCACAAAAAACATCATATTATAGAATATCTCCTACGACTTTTACACCAATGAAGCCTCTTAAAGCATCACCTATTGATCAAAAAGTAATTGCAAATGTGGAGTATTATTTTTAATGAAAAAATTAATTATACTCTGTGCTGTTT
Source organism: Sulfurimonas sp. (assembly GCA_027063215.1). Classification (GTDB taxonomy): domain Bacteria; phylum Campylobacterota; class Campylobacteria; order Campylobacterales; family Sulfurimonadaceae; genus Sulfurimonas. The sequence goes on from JAMOSE010000092.1 coordinate 8,443, forward strand.
GTACAGTTATGCTTTTTGCCAATGAGGATTATGAACTCAAACTATATGAAAAAATACTACCTGATATTTTTGCGCAGACACCAATTTATATATATGCAACGCATGAAGCAAAAGAAATATTGCAAAAAAGCACAAAATTTAAAGTTGTTGATAGGTGTGATAAAAGAGTTGTACTCTTGGTAGGAGAAGATTTTACCCATCTGCCCGTGGAATGTAAAAACAAACCTGTTTTTGCTACAAATTACAGGACTTTTAGAGATAATGCTAATAGTTTTGGTGCATTTTACTGGAGTAAAGGTCGTCCTCAGGTTTATTTTAAACAAAAGAATGTGCAGAAGTTTCACATAAAACTGCCATCTTATTTAAGGAAATATGAGCGATGAAAGAACTATTGAACAAAAACATGACATATGTTTTTTACATATTTGCTGCTTTGATTTTAACAGGTGCTTTGTTGATTTATACTTTGTTTGAAAAGACAAGTGTTGCGATTCGTCAAAATAATTTATTATCAAATATAGAGTATATTGATAATATTACAACAAATATGAGTGCGTTGATTCAAACTTCTACAGACAATCATATCTATGAAGCTTTAAAAAAGAGTACAGCATTAAGAACCAATCTTCAAAAGAGTTTGGAGCTTTTTGTTACAAAGCGGTATAGATATGTCTATGTCGTTGATAAAGAGCAACAAAACAGTAAAGATTTTAGATTTTTACTAGATGGTGCACGAGATAATAAGGCGGAGTTTTTAGAAAATTATACGCCTTTAAACATTCAGAAATGGCAAGAGGTATATAGCACAAAAAAATCGCTTTACTTTCAAAACAAAGATGTAGAGTCTCTATGGATGACATATCTTAAACCAATAGTGATAGATAATAAAGTTCAGGCTATTATTGCCATAGATTTTTCACTTTCGGATTATAATATTATAGTTGAAGCATTGAAAAAGCTGCATATCTCTTTTATAAGTATTATTCTTTTTGCTATATTTTTGTTTTTTGTCATTGCATTCTTTTCCTATGTTGATAAAAAACGAATCCAAAAACTTACAAGACAGTCGCAAAAGATTCGTAAATTTAATAAAACTTTGCAGATCAAAATAGAAGAAGAAGTTGAAAAAAATAGAAAAAAAGATCAACAACTTATACAACAAAGTCGTTTGGCGCAAATGGGAGAGATGATAAGCATGATTGCACATCAGTGGAGACAGCCTCTTTCTGCAATTAACAGTGCTGCTATTGCTATAAATTTTAAAGCACAACTCAATAAACTTGATGCACAGGAGTTAATAGAAATGAGTGATAAAATCTCTTCTTTTTCGCAACATCTCAGTGCAACGATAGATGATTTCAGAGACTTTTTTAAACCAAACAAAGAGAAGAAGCAGGTAACATATAATGAAATTATAGAGAGTGTGCTTAACATCGTTGAAACATCACTTAAAAATTGTAATATTACTGTTATAAAAGAGATGCATTCTGAAATTGTTTTTAATACATATGCAAATGAGCTCAAACAGGTTATTCTCAATCTTATACAAAATGCGCAAGATATTTTATTGGAAAGAGAAATATCTAATCCAACTATTGTTATAAAAACAGAGGAAAACAGTTTAAGCGTCAGTGATAATGGTGGAGGTGTACCAAGTGAGATTATAGAGAAGATTTTTGATCCGTATTTTTCGACCAAAACAGAAAAAAATGGTAGAGGTTTGGGTTTATATATGAGTAAAATGATTATACAAGAGCATTGTGGTGGTGAACTTCGTGTAGAAAATATCGGTGATGGTGCACAATTTACAATACAATTACCACAAGAAGTCTAATGAACTTCATAATATATTTAGTTCAAGATGGTTATAATCACCAAAAAAACTACAAAAGAGTTGTTTTATGAAAAAACTATTGTTATTCCTTCTGCCTGGTATGATATTTGCAAAAAGTTTTATGATCTCAAATATCCCACTCCCTAAGACTTATGTTGAAAATTTAGATCCCTATGTATGTGATGAAGTATGTATGCAGGAGTATCTTGATAAAGATATGATCTTTTCATTTCTAGCTCATGCAGATAAAAAACTTGATAATAAAAGACTAGATGAAGCAAGAGCTATGAATATAGCACTCTTTAATATTGGTGCATTTAATGCAGGTGGAAAATTAAAAATAGCGGTGCTTCTTCCATATAAACGAATAGGTAAATATGCATCATCTACACTCAATGCAACATTTGCATATCTTATGACAAAAAGTAATCCTTTTTCTTTGAAAAGTTACCCAATAGAGAGTGAAAAAAAACAAGATATACAAAATGCTTTTAAACAAATTCACAAAGATGGATTTCAGTATATTATAGCTCCTATGACTATGGAAGGTGTCAATAATACCATTGCATTAAATCCTGATGCAAATATCTATTTTCCAACGATCAACAAACATGATATCAATACAACATCTTCTTATCTCTTTGGAGGCATAGACTATACCAAGCAAAGCAAAATACTTTTGAAAGAGGCAGTTTCACCGCTTGTTATCTTTTCAGATAAATCACGGATAGGAAAAAAATTGGCACAGGATCAAAAAGAAGAGTTTTTGCGATCGAAAAGGGGGAGAGTTATTCAGTACTTTATATCACGTAAAATGACAAACCTCGAAAGGTATTTAAAAGAGAATAAAAGAATAAACAATGCTTCGTTTTTTATAAATGCACCGGTCATTAAAAGTGGTATGATTTTATCACAACTTACTCTTTATGATACAAATGTAACAAATATTCTCTCAACACAGATTAACTATAATCCTCTTTTACTTTCCATGACACAATATAATGACAGAAAAAAGATGATTATCGCAAATTCTGTCATTCAAAACAACAGTGTGATCACTGAGACAAACTCTCTGTTAGGAAATGATATTGTTTATGATTGGATCAATTATTCAACAACAGTTGGAATGGACTATTTTTATCATCAAATTACAGGTGAAGAAAGAGATTACAATATTGAAATTATCGATAATCAAGTCGTTTACAAAACAGAACTTCTATCACCGGGAAAAACAAAATTTCTTCCATATCATTCAACGCTCAAAAAGTGATACGATAAGGTTTTTCGTCTGTTGATCCAGTTTTTGAACTTTACCTTCAAAATTTATATATACAAGAAGGATATCAAGTTCAAAAATCTTAATATCTTCTTTAAATATTGTCTGTTTTAATAAAAAAGAGGCAGCTTTCATTTCAAGAAGTTCACTTTTGATTTCCAAAAGATCACCAAGTTTTGCACTTATATAAAAATCTGCCGTAATTTTACGCGCAACAAAATGCCCGTTATCCAAAACAGGTAACATATTTTTTTGAAAAAAAGCATCACTTCTAGCTCTTTCACAAAAATTTAAATAGTTAGAGTAATAAACAACCCCACCAGTATCAGTATCTTCGTAATAGACTCTAATTTGCATATTTTACTCCCTATTTTTGGGCTTTAAGCCGTGTTGGATTATTATGTGTGCCAAATATGTGCCATTTTTGAATAAAATTTGCACGATTTTTTACATCTTCTTTTATAAATCTTGCATATTTTTCAAAAGTAATATTTGCTGTCTTATGTCCTAGCATTTGTGACACCCACATAATACTTTCATTATTTGTTAGCATTAAACTAGCAAAGGTATGTCTTGTATTATAAAGTGTTCTCTCAGGTATTATAATGTCCTCCTTTGTCAAATAAATCTTTTAGTATTTGATTATTCTCATTAAATATCATCCATGACATTATATCTTTGAATGTTGTATTACCTTTTAGCAATGCAAATAGTGTCATAAACAATATCTCGTGTAGTGGATATT
>JAMOSE010000093.1 GCA_027063215.1 Sulfurimonas sp.
AGATAAAAACCATTTTTTGAGCTAATAGCAACAAGTGGTTTGCCCGGAGCACTCAGGCCACCTTTTGAAACAAATGTTTTTGTAATCAACCCATCAACAGGAGAGATGATTTTTGCATAAGAGAGATTATTTTTTAATTCTATGGCTTTTTGTCTGAGTGAAGCAACACTAGCCTCTGTATTTGCAATCATACTCATCTCTTTTTGAGACTCTTCAACAGAAGCTCCATGAACTTTAAGTAATTCTAGTGTTCTTTTATGTGTTGCTTCTAAGTTTTTAAGAGAGATTTGTGTTGCTTGAAGCTGTCTTTTAACACTCTCTAAAGCACTTTTAATGCTTGTTGTATCAAGAGTGATAACAACATCCCCTCTTTTTACACGTGAGCCGCTTTTTTTAAGAGATAATACCCTTGCTGCTATACGTGAAGAGAGTTTTACATCTTTGTCATTTGCAACTTCAGCAAGGTATGGCAGTGTCAGTTTCACTTCTTCTACCTTTGGTGTAAATTGCTTGACAACCAATGGATATATTGTAGCCTGTGGCATATTGGCATCTTTTGCTCTTGCTTTTTTAACAGCCTTCACACCACCAACAACCAAACCTGCTACCACAAGCAGACCAATACTAATCTTTATAATTTTACTTATCATTTCACCATCTCCTCAATATTATTTCCATAAATCACAGCCAACTGCATCAGTGTCTGCCATTTTGTTGCTTCTACTTTATATATTTCTGCTTTTTTTGCCACAAGTGCATCTTCATAGCGTAGATACTCCTCAGTCGATATTCGCCCACTCTTATATGCTACTTTTGCAATATCTAAAAGTTTTTGTTTATCTGCTACACTCTGAGTATAAAGTCTGTATGAGTTATCTAAAAGCGGCAATGAACCTTCTAACATATCAGCCTCTGCTTTGAGTTCCTCACGCAACTTTTCAAGCTCGACTTCAGAGGCCTGCAGCTTTACTTTTGCAAGTTTTATACTTGCATAATTATCCATCGCCAACAGCGGAATATTGAGTACTACACCGACATTGCCATACTCTTCATTAACATTTTTACCATTGTTATAGGCATCTGCTTTTAAAAAAGTATAACTGCCGTGTGCCGTAAGCGTTGGGTAGAGTTTCTCTTTTTCAGCCTTTATACCGAGTCTATCGGCACGCAGTTTTTCCTGCAATGGCTGCAATGCACCCATCTTTCCTTTTGTATAGCTTCCAATCTCTTGTATAGTTGCCGGTTTATCAAGTACAATGCCTGTCAATGTTTGAATTGTACTTATAAGTTTTTTCTTTTGCAACTCCAGATTATTCTTTGCAATTGCCACCCCATTAAGAGCATCATCAATTTTATAAAGTGCCGATGCCGGTGCTCTGCCATTATCAACTTTTATTTGTGTTGTCTTTTTGGTCTCTTGCAGTGATTCTTCCTTTACATCTAAAGCTTCAAGCAGAGAATTCAAATAGAGATAATTTGCGTTGGTTCCGACAATAAGCGCTTCATTTTTTAAAAGATTTATATGCTTTTTGGCTTTTGCACTCTTTTGTATGACTTTTGCTTTGTCTGCCGTTGTATAAAGCGACTTAACAAAAATCGGCATACTAAAATTTGCACCGGCTCTTGAAACATTGTAGCTGTATGGCTGTGCAATAGATGGATTGGCTAACATCGGTTTTATTCTATAAGGTGCTATGGGTTTTACATTTGTAGGACTTGAGTAGTTATCATAACTGCCAAATAAATTTATTTTCGGGTACAAATTTGCATACACCAATTTTTGCTGTACTTCACTTTTTTGTACTGCAATTTCATCTGATTTTGTTTGTGAATGATGTTTAAGAGCATCAAAAAGCTCACCAATACTCTGTGC
>JAMOSE010000094.1 GCA_027063215.1 Sulfurimonas sp.
TTTTAAAAGGCTCATTTTCTGCGTTGAACTTTCCTTAATGATACTCGTATCATCAACAAAAGTTCGCCTTGAAACTAAACCTTTTAAAAATTGTTAAATATGACATTTATTATGGTCTGGCACTTATTGTAACATATAATTGGCTAAATGAAGCTATATGTAAAATTATTTTGATATAATCCTTTTAAAATTTTACAATTATGGAGACTCTACATTGAAAGAGTGGTACAATAAAATAGAAGAGGCAAAAAGTGTTGAATCTTTAGAAGAGATCCGCATAGCCTTGTTCGGGAAAAAGGGCGTACTTGCAGCTGAGTTTGCAAAGATGAAAGATGTCCCAAATGATCAAAAAGCACAGTTTGCAAAAGATCTCAATGTTCATAAACAAAATCTTATGAATGCTTTTACAGCAAAAAAAATAGTTCTTGAAACAGAAGCTTTAAAAGCTGCAATGGCAGCAGAGGCTATCGATGTTTCACTGTTTAGTACAAATTCTTCAGCAGGTGCACTGCATCCTGTTATGGAGACAATGGATAGAATTGTTGAGTATTTTTCATCAATGAATTTCTCTGTAAAAACGGGGAAAATGGTTGAAGATGATTTTCATAACTTTGAAGCACTTAATCTTCCAAAATACCATCCGGCACGGGATATGCAAGATACTTTTTACTTTAAAGATGAGATGCTGTTACGTACACATACTTCTCCTGTTCAGATTAGAACAATGCTGGAGAGTAAACCGCCTATTCGTATGATAGCTCCGGGTGCAGTGTTTCGTCGTGATTATGACTTGACACATACTCCTATGTTTCATCAGGTAGAGGGGCTTTTGGTTGATAAAGAGGGAGAAGTTTCTTTTGCAAACTTGAAATTTATTTTAGAAGATTTTTTAAAGTATATGTTTGGTGATGTAGAAGTACGTTTTCGTCCTTCATTTTTCCCTTTTACAGAGCCATCAGCTGAAGTAGATATCTCTTGTGTATTTTGTAAGGGCAAAGGGTGTCGTGTCTGCTCTCATACAGGATGGCTGGAAGTTCTTGGATGTGGAATTGTCGATCCAAATGTTTTTGAAGCAGTAAATTATAAAAATGTAAGTGGATATGCTTTTGGACTTGGTGTTGAGCGATTTGCTATGCTGATTCATCAAATTGGAGACCTTCGATCACTCTTTGAAGGTGATATTAAATTACTGGAGCAATTTCAATGATAGTTACTAGATCGTGGTTACAAGAGTGGATAGATCTTGAAGGAATATCTACTGAAGATATCGCTAAAACATTTAATTCTATTGGTTTGGAAGTGGATCGTATTCATGAGTACAGAGTTCCTTCAAAAATTGTTTTTGGTAAAGTTTTGGAGTGTGAAAAGCATCCTGATGCAGATAAATTAAATATTTGTCAGGTTGATATAGGTACTACAACACGACAAATTGTCTGTGGTGCTGCAAATGTTCGTGCAGGCTTAACGGTGGCAGTGGCAACTATTGGTGCAGTTATGCCAAACGGTATGGCGATTAAACCTGTAAAACTCCGAGGTGTTGACTCAGAGGGGATGATCTGTTCATCTTCTGAGCTTGGACTTCCTGATACTGGAAATGGTATTATGGAGCTTGATGAAAGTATTGGTAAAATTATTCTTGGGAAGGAATTAAATGAGAACCCTTACTTGAATGATGATCTTATAGAGATTGAACTTACTGCAAACAGAGGGGATTGTTTAAGTATTCGTGGTGTGGCACGTGACCTTTCAGCTGCATTTGATCGAGCTATAATAGATTATACCGTAACAGATAATGATGAAAAAAGAGGAATCGGAAGAATCCTTTCACTGGTGCATGAAAAAGATTTGGATGTAAATCTTCGTTATAAAGCACTTGATCTTCAAGATCTTGAACTTCCTTTTATTGTAAAATTACGATTAGCACAGATCGAAGAGAATCGAGAGTCTGATGTTGAGGCTATGATGCTGTACGTAACACATGCTACAGGGGTTATATTAAGAGCTTACAGACATGATTTTTTTACTCAGGAAGAGACAAAACTTGGAAAAATTATTTTACATGAAGAAGAACATGGTTTTGCTTCCATACAGAATATAAATAAAGAGATAGCTTCTATTGTTGGTATTATTCAAAAAGATGAATCAAAAGTGAAAGAACAGAATGGTACTGTTATTCTTGAAGCTTCTTATATTCCACCAGATATTATTTCTAAAAAGATGGCTGAATCAAAGATAGAAGCTGGTCCGATGTTCTATAAAACTTCACGTGGTAGTGAACCTGAACTCGAATGTGGTCTTTCGTATTGTATTGATCTTATTGAAGCATACTCTAATGCAACTACTTTTAGCGGTAGTATTGAGCTCTCTAAAATATATAGAGAAAAAAATGTTATCGTTACAAAGCAGGAAATTGATGCAATAATCGGTGCAAAGATTGATAAAAGTGTTATCGCAAAAATTCTTAAAAATTTAGGTTTTGATACATCCAAATCATCAACAGATAATTTTGTAATTACTGTTCCACAATTTCGTCATGATATTGTCAATAAACAAGATATTATTGAAGAGATTGTCCGTATGGTAGGAATTGATAATATTCCTTCAAAACCTTTTTTACTTCAAGAAGCCAATAGACTTGAATTAAACTACTTTGAGTATAAAAAACGTTCTGTATATAGACATAAAGCGGCACAAAGTGGATTTTTTGAATCTGTTCATTTTATTTTTGATGAGAAAAAAGTATTGCAATCATATGGTTTTGAGACGACAAAAGAGGAACTTGAACTTTTAAATCCTATAGTACAAACACTCGATACATTAAGACCGACACTTTTAACGGGGCTTTTAAAAGCAGCATCACAAAATGTAAAAAATGGTTATGCTTCTGTGAAACTTTTTGAAATTGGTTCTGTTTTTACATCAACACGAGAAGAATCTCTTAAAATGTCACTGCTTTTTAGTGGTGAAAAAGAGCATGAATCTTTAGCTAACAGTGGAAAACCTGTAAAAGTTGATTTTGGAACTTTTGTACAAAAAATTGCTGATATTGTGGGTGATATTGAATTGCAAGAGTATGCGACAATGCATAAACTTTCACATCCATATCAGTGTGCAAAAATCATTCAAAATGGTAATCTTATAGGGGAACTCTTTCGAGTCCATCCTGAAGTTGAAAAAGCATATGACCTTGATGTAACATTTATGGCTGAGATAGAGTTTTCTAAGCTTACATATGAGCTTCAAACTGCAGATAAAATATCAAAATATCAGGCTTCTTTTAGAGATCTAAGCCTTATTATGCCAAAAGATATGTCTTATGAAAAAGTAAAAGAGGTTATTGCTAAAAACAGTATAGAGAATTTAATACGTTTTTACCCTGTTGACAAATATTCAGATGAAACATTGGGTGATAATATGAGTCTTTCTCTTCGTTTTGTTTTGCAATCAAATGAAAAAACACTCGAAGAAGAAGATATTACACAGGCAATGGATAAAATACTTGCTATTTTAGAGAGTGAATTAGGTATAGGGTTAAGATAATGAGTAGTGTTAGAGTATCTCCGGCTGAAAGTTTTACGCTTAAGATCTCAGAAATTGCACCGGACAAATCGATTTCACACAGAAGTGTTATGTTTGCAATGCTTGCAGACGGAGTGAGTGAAATCGAGAATTTTTTGCGTGCTGAAGATACGCTCAACTCTTTGGAGATCGTTAAAAATCTTGGTGCAAGGGTTGAAGATGACGGTACGCTTATTAAAATATCTTCTGATGGAATACAAGAGCCTTTTGAAATTCTTGACTGTGGAAATTCAGGAACGGGAATGCGTCTTTTTTGTGGGCTTTTAAGCTCAGCTGAGGGGCATTTTGTGCTTACTGGTGATAAGTATCTTCGTCGTCGCCCTATGAAGCGTGTTACAGCACCGCTTATAAGTATAGGTGCAAAGATTGACGGAAGAGAAAAGGGTGATTTGGCACCACTGAGTATTCGAGGTTCTTCACTAAAAGCTTTTCATTATGAGAGTAAAATCGCTTCTGCACAGGTAAAATCGTGTATGATCCTGGCTGCTCTTCGTGCAGATGGTGTTTGTACCTATGTTGAGCCTGAACTCTCTCGTGATCATACGGAGCGAATGCTTAGCGGTATGGGTGCAGATGTTCATGTTGATGGTCTACAAACTACTATTAAACCAATGACAAAACTTTTAACTCCACTAAAAATTAGAGTACCTGCAGATCCATCATCAGCATTCTTTTTTGCTGTAGCTGCTGCAATTACTCCACAGAGTTCTATCATTCTTGAGGGTGTAACACTTAATCCTACTCGTATAGAAGCCTTTAAAGCATTAGAGCGTATGGGTGCAGATATTTCGTATGAATTAATTGATAACAAATATGAACCTATTGGTAATATCAGTATAAAATATGCTCCTTTGCATGGTATTACAATCGAAGAAAATATCTCATGGCTTATTGATGAACTTCCTGCTTTAAGCATTGCTATGGCTTGTGCTGAGGGTGAGAGTCTTGTTAAAAATGCAGAGGAGTTGCGTGTTAAAGAGTCTGACAGAATTGCAACTGTAGTAGAGGGACTTCGTGCCTGTGGTATTGAAGTAGATGAGTATAAAGATGGCTATAAAATTGTCGGTGGCGAATTACAATCTGCAAGAGTAGAGAGTGATGGCGATCATAGAATTGCAATGAGCTTTATCATTGCCGGACTTCGTTGTGGTATGGAAGTAATTGATCTAGAGTGTATCAATACCTCTTTTCCAAACTTTTTTGAACTTTTAGAAAAAATTACTGATATGGAGATTTCATAGTGAAGATAGAATTAGCTGAGAGTTACGGTTTTTGTTTTGGAGTAAAACGTGCGATTAAGATTGCAGAAGAGAATAAAAATGCAGCAACTTATGGACCTCTTATTCATAACTCCAAAGAGATTGCAAGACTTGACAGTGATTACAAAGTAGGACTTGTTGATGATTTTAAAACTTTTCAATCGGGTGACAAGGCAATTGTGCGAACACATGGAATTGTTAAAGATGAACTCAAAGCACTTCAAGAGAGTGGGGTAGATGTAGTAGATGCAACATGCCCATTTGTTACAAAACCTCAGGAGATCGCTCAGGAGATGAGTGAAGCAGGGTATAGTGTTGTTATTTTCGGTGATGAAAAACATCCAGAAATTAAAGGTGTTAAATCATATGCTACACATGGTGCCGAGGTTGTTACTGAAGTAGCAGATCTAGAAGAGTTGAAACTAAAAGAACGTATAGCTCTTATTGCTCAAACAACACGAAAAGTTGAAGATTATATAGAAATAGCAAATTATCTTATTCCTCGCCATAAAGAGGTGCGAATTTTTAATACTATTTGTAATGCAACTTTTGAGAATCAGGATGCTGCAAGAAAACTCTCTAAACGTGCAGATGTAATGATAGTTATTGGTGGAAAGAACTCTTCAAATACAAAACAGCTTTTTAATATTGCTTATGAAAATTGTCCTGATTCTTATCATATTGAAGATGAAAGTGAAATTGATATGTCATGGTTTGAAGGTAAGGAATTATGTGGTATATCTGCTGGTGCATCAACACCAGATTGGATTATTCAAAATGTTATCGATACTATTGAAGAGAAGATAAAATAGTTTTTTTCTTCTCTTTTTTCTTTGCTTTAAAATAAAATCTTAATTTTTTCTCAAATTTAATACCTATATAATCATTATTTCGTTATAATCACGCAATTTTTATGTAACAGAGGATAGGCAATGGCGTTCGATAACGAATCATTTGAAGAAGAAGAAAATTTTGCAGAGATGTTTGCTGCAAGCGAAAAACAACAAGAGACAAGCCGTATAGTAGAAGGTGAAATAGTAGAGATCCAAGCAGATGACAACAGAGCATTGGTTGGTGTAGGTGATAAACTTGAAGGTATTATCAATTTAGATGAGATCCGTGATGAAAACGGTGAACTTAAATTTGGTACTGGTGACAAGATTAAAGTAATGATTATGGGATACTACAATGAGCGTCCTAAGATCTCTTACAAAAAAGTCTTAGAGCAAGAAAAAACTATTGAGTTTATTGATGCAAATAAAGATGATTTTGAAGATCTAGTAATTGAAGGTGTTATTACGAAGAAAAACCGTGGTGGTTATGTTGTAGAGTCTGATGCAGTCTCTTTCTTTATGCCACGTTCACTTGCTGCTTTTAAAGAGAGTGATGATGTTGTTGGTCGTAAGATTAAAGCACAGGTTGTAAAAATTGATCCAACTGAAAACTCAATAATCGTTTCTCGTAGAAAACTTTTTAATGAAGAGCGTAAAAAGAAAAAAGAGATTATTGACCAATTAATGGCAGAAGATGTTATCGTTGAGGGTGTAATCAAGAAAATTACATCATATGGTATGTTTGTTGATGTTGGTGGTGTAGATGGACTTGTTCACTATAATGAGATCTCGTATAAAGGGCCGGTTAATCCGTCTAAACTTTATAATGAAGGGGATACAGTAACAGTAAAAGCTATCAACTATGATAAAGACAAACGTCATCTTTCACTTTCAATCAAAGCAGTTCATCCTGACCCTTGGGCTGAAGTAGAGCAGGAACTTGATGAAGGTGATACAATTACTGTAACAGTTTCAAATATTGAAAATTATGGTGTTTTTGTTGATCTTGGAAATGATATTGAAGGTTTCTTACATATTTCTGAGATTACTTGGAATAAAAATGTTAAAAATCCGGGTGATTATTTAGAAGTAGGTCAAGAGATTGATGTTGAAGTAATTGAGATTAATCCTACAACGCATAAACTTCGTGTTTCATTAAAAAGATTGCTTCCAAAACCATTTGATGAGTTTTTGAAAAAATATAATGAGGGTGATATTGTAACAGGTACAGTAACATCTTTAACTGATTTTGGTGCATTTGTACGTATTGATGGTGTTGAAGGTCTTTTACACAATCAAGATATCTCTTGGGATAAAAATACAAAAGCAAGAGATGTTTTAAAATCTGGTGATGAAGTAGAAGTGAAAATTGCTAAAATCAATGAGCAAGATCAAAAAATTTCTTTAAACAGAAAAACGCTTTTAGAGTCTCCTGTAGATCAATTTGCAAAAACGCATAAAGTAAATTCTGTTGTAACAGGTACTATCCGTGATATCAAAGATTTCGGTGTATTTGTATCTTTAGAAGATGGTGTTGATGCATTGATTCGTGATGAAGATTTAGCTCCACTTAACAAAGAGGAGTTAGAACCAGGTCAAGAGATTGAAGCAGCAGTAGCTAACATTGATACTCGTCGTGATCGTATTCGTCTTTCTGTTAAAAAATTAGACTACATTAAAAATCAAGCTATGCTTGAAGAGATTAATGACAATGAGTCACACTCTTTGGGTGACTTGATTAAAGATAAGTTTAAATAAGAACTTTTTCATGCAAAAAATTATGAAATGGTTTGCTCCAACCTTAGCGATTGGAGTAGCCATCTTCATAATTTTTTTTCTTATCTCAATAAACTCTCAAGAAGTGATAGTAGAGAGTGAACCACTAAAGCTAAAAAGTGAAAATACTCAAGCAGGGTCCAAAGAAAAAATTTGGCTCAATCATCTTTCTCAGACACAGAAGAAAGGATACTTTTATCCTGTTAATGAGGTCTATATAGAAGTTGAATTAAATGAAAAAATAACTAAAACTATAACTTACAAACTTACAGCACATATTAAAGATCCTTATCAACTTTTTTGTTTGAAAGAGGAACTAAAACATCATGGGCTTAAATATTTTTTAAAAAAAGATACTAAAGGTATAGAGTTACTTATTTATTCACAAAATGTTGATAAATTAAACTCCTTGGTTAAGGTACTCAAAAATTATAAAATTTTGGCTCATATAGAGCCATATAATAAGGAATAGTAAAATGCAAAAATATACAGTAGTCGTATGTGATCATATTCATGAAGCAGGTTTAAAAATGCTTCAGGATGATGATGCTATTAACTTTGTAATGGCAGCGGATGTTGATAAGAAAGAGCTTGTTGAAAAGATTATTCCAACAGCAGATGTTGCAATTACAAGAAGTTCAACAGATGTTGATTCATTCTTTATAGAACATGCAACAAACTTAAAGGCAATTGTTCGTGCAGGTGTTGGTGTTGATAATGTAGATATCCCTGGATGTTCAAAAAAAGGTATTATTGTTATGAATGTACCTACTGCAAACACAATTGCTGCAGTAGAACTTACTATGACACATATGCTTTCATGTATGAGAATGTTTCCATACTCTCACGATCATCTTAAAAACCAAAGAATTTGGAAACGTGAGAAGTGGTACGGGTATGAGCTTAAAGGCAAAAAGCTTGGTGTTATCGGTTTTGGTAACATTGGTAGTCGTGTAGCTAAACGTGCCAAAGCATTTGAGATGGATATTGTTGCATATGATCCCTATATTAACCCATCAAAAGTCACTGATCTTGATATGACATATACGAAGAACTTTGAGGACATTTTGAGCTGTGATGTAATTACTATTCATACTCCAAAAAATAAAGAGACTATTGGTATTATTGGTGAAGAAGAGATCGCTAAAATGAAAGATGGGGTTGTTCTTGTAAACTGTGCAAGAGGGGATCTTTATAATGAAGATGCACTCTATAATGGACTAAAAAGCGGAAAAATCCGTTTTGCAGGGATTGATGTATTTGGCAAAGAGCCGGCAACGGATAATAAGCTTCTTGATTTAGACAACATTGTAGTATCTCCTCACTTGGGTGCTAATACTTATGAATCTCAGTACAATATCGGTACACAGGCAGCTGAGAATGCAATAGCAGCTGCAAAAGGAATTGCATATCCAAATGCAATGAACTTACCGATCGATGAGAGTAAAATTCCTCCATTTGTAAAACCATTTTTAGAAATGGGACAAAAAATTGGATTTATGGCTTCACAAATTAATAAGTCTAAAATTGTCTCTATAAAAGTAAAAGGGAATGGCGAGATAGGCAACTATGTGGAGTCACTAGCTACTTTTGTAACAGTTGGAGCAATGAGCCATTCTACGGAGACTATTAATTATGTAAATGCTGATTTTGTTGCAAAAGAGAAAAATGTGGAAGTAGAAGCTGTAAACCTTGGTGATTCTGCTGTATATAAAAATCTCATTACTGTAAAACTGACAACAAATGAGGGTACTACAACGATCTCTGCTACTATTTTTGAGGATGGTCTGCAACGAATTGTCTCTATTGATGGTTTTGACAATGAAGTAGCAATTAAGGGAGATATGATTCTCTTTAAAAACTCTGATGTACCGGGTGTTATTGGAAGTGTAGGAACTATTCTTGCACAAAATAATGTAAATATCTCAGATTTTTCTTTAGCTCGAAATGCAAACAAAGAAGCATTAGCTGTTATCCTTGTTGATAATGTTGTAAGTGATAAGACGCTTGAAGAGTTAGCATCACTAGAAGCTTGTAAAAGTGTTAGTTACGCTCGTTTATAAGTTTTAATTTTTCTTCTATTATTACTCTCTTTTGGAGAGTAGTACTTTTTCTCTCCTAACCTATACCAAACCCAATTAAAAACATGTATGATTTCTTTCATAGTCTAATGAAACTATGAAGTTATTTATTGCCTACCACTTATGCATGAGAAGGTGAAATACAAAAGCTACTAAATAGCTTTTGTATTGTCCATAAGAACCGGAATAAAGATAAGTGATACAATAACTGCTGCTACCGTACCAGAAATAAGAGCAACACCAAGACCACCAAAGATAGGATCACTTGCAAGCAGTGCTGAACCTAAAATGATAGCGATTGCTGTTAGCATAATAGGTTTTGCCCGTGTAGCACTTGCAATGGCAATGGCACGGCGTTTTTCTATGCCTTTTTCTTCCATCAATGACTTAGCAAAGTCAATAAGAAGTAGAGAGTTCCGTGAACTGATACCCATGAGAGCAATGAAACCTATCAGAGATGTCGCTGTAAGGAAGAAAGTATCGACTGTAACCAAGTCTGCAACCCAGTGACCTACAATAACACCTACAATAGATAAGAAGCTTCCTGCTAGTACTATTCCACTTATAGCAAATGATTTATAGTAGATCACAAGTAAGAGATAGATAAGAATAAGTGCAGCAATAAATGCAGCACCAAGGTCTCTAAATGTATCGAGTGTTACTTTCATTTCTCCATCCCAACGAAGCAGGAACTCACGACCTGTTTTTTTATTGACAAGTGTCAAATCAAACATATATGTAGAAATTCCAGGAGATTTTTTTACTTCAAAACCATGAGCGTTGAAATACTCTATCATCTTCTCTCTGGCTTCCAACAGTGGATAAACTTGAGACTCCATATCTGCCTCTGCTACTACATTTATCATAGTACGAAGATCTTTATGATAGATTGTAGGTGTTGATTGTATCTTAATGATATCAACAATTTCTGTCAGTGGAACCATCATCCCTTTTTTATTCATAAGATATAAAGAACTGAGTTTGGCTTCTAGAGTTTTGAGTCCTTTCTTTGCAAGTCTTTGCGACTCTTTGCTTAGTGATACAAAAATTCCTACCTGATCATTGAGTTCAATAGTATTTTTAACAGCAACATCCATCCCTTTAAATGCAAGGTATAAGATATTGTTTACCTGCTCGACACTCAGTCCACTTTTTGCAATTTTATCTTTCAGTGGTATAAGTTGGTATCTGTCATAGGGTGTTTCACTCATAATATCTACATCAACAAGTTTCGGTGTTGCTTTAAGAATTTTGGCTACATCATGCGCTACTTCTGTAACTTCATCATTATAAAGACCATATACTTCAACAGCAATAGCTGCAAGAGTTGGAGGACCTGCAGGCATCTCTATAAAAGATATAGTAGTTCCTTGTACAAGATTTTCACATTTTTCTTTAATCTCTGGACGAAGTCTGTGTACCATAGTAAATGATTTTTCAGCTCTTTCATGTTTGTCTGTTAGATTGACAACGAGCTCTGCAAAACGTTCTCCTTGCTTGAGCGCACTTCCTTTTACCAATCCTGCATAATCAAGTGGAGCACCTTGAGCATAAAAAGATTCTATATCAGTTATCTCTTCTTCTTTCATAAGTTGATCAACTACACACTGCGATACTGCTTTTGTTTGTTTAATAGAACTGCCTGCAGGTGTTGTGACATAGACATTAAACGTGTTGGCACTTTTCCCCGGTAGCATTCTTGCTACAACAGTTTTTGTCGGTAGCATCATAATACTGCCGGCAAGTGCTACAAGTGTAGCAAGAATGACAAATATTTTTTTAGAAGGGCTGTTTAAAGTATTGTACACAAATGTTTCAAATTTTTTACCCTTATGGTGATTGTGTGGCATTTAATTTCCCTCCTTTTGAGTATCTTTATGATTATTTCTTTTGAGTAGTTTACGACTTAAATATGGTGTAAAGATATAAGCAACTATAAGTGAAGCAAGTAGAGCTACGGGAACATTAAGTGGAATTGGTTTCATAAATTCACCCATCATTCCACCGACAAATATCATCGGCACCATTGTCAAGATGATAGCCAGGGTCGCAATATTTGTAGGACGACCTATTTCATCTGTTGCTTTAATAAGAAGCGTATCCATATCTTTATGTTCACTGTTATGATCATGAAGGTGTCTGTGAATATTTTCAATAACAATAATGGCAGCATCCACAAGCAGACCAAGTGAGAGCAAGAATGCAAAAAGTGTAATACGGTTAATAGTCTGACCGGTCATATATGCCACAAAAAGAGTGATTGCCAAAATTGCCGGTACTGTAAAGGTAACAATAAGTGATTCTTTCCAACCAAGGAAGAAAACAAGCATTACAGCGATAATAGCAATAGTGATAACAAGGTGATGTACAAGTTCATTTACCGCATCATCTGCTCGCACACCGTAGTCACGTGTGATTTTATAATTGATTCCTATTTTATGCAGTTGATCTTTATGCTTTTCCAACATTGCTTTTACATCATCAGCAACAAATACGGCATTTGAACCTGCAAGTTTTGAGACAGTCATTGTGATCTGTGGAGTAGTAAAGAGTTGCTTTTCTTGTTTCATTACAAGTGAAGCACTCTGTT
>JAMOSE010000095.1 GCA_027063215.1 Sulfurimonas sp.
TTAGAGCAAAAGTTGGGCAGATAAATGAAAATAGCATTTTTTGAGATAAAAAAAGAGGAACAACTTTTTTTTGAAAAACATTTAGCCGAGAAAGCAGAACTTTTCTTTTTTGAAGGAACTGTTAATGTGGCACTTGATGGTATTGCTATGTATGATGCTATTTCTGTGTTTGTTCACTCTAAAATAGATGCAGAAATTCTTCAAAAATTACCCAATCTTCGTTATATTCAAACACGATCAACAGGGTATGATCATATAAAATGTCAAGAGTTGTATAAGAGTGGTTTATTACTCTCTAATGTTGCGGGCTACGGAGGTCCGGCAGTTGCCGAGTTTGCATTTTCACTTCTTCTTAATGCTACACGCCATACAAATATAGCAATTAGTCGTGCCAAAGAAGCAAATTATCAATATAGTGACCTCAAAGGTGTGGAACTTTTTTCTAAAAAGATAGGCATTCTTGGTCTTGGTACGATAGGGCAGCAAATGGCACGTATTGCAAAAGGTTTTGGAATGGATGTTTTTGTCTATTCTCGCAGTAAAAAAGCTATAGTAGATGAACTTGAACTCCACTTTTGCTCTTTGGATGAACTGTTTCGTGTCAGTGATATTATTATGCTTGCATTGCCGTTAACCCCTGCAACAAAGCATATTTTAAATATAAAAAACTACCAAAAACTCAAAAAAGATGTCATTGTTGTTAATACTGCCAGAGGAGAGCTTATAGAAGATAAACTTTATGAGCTCATGTCTGAAAATATCTTTTGTCTTGATGTCATAAACAATCAAAAGTATATTTCTGCAGACAATATCTTATATACACCGCATATGGCGTATTACACGCAAGAAGCACTTCAGAGAATTATGCAGATATCATTACAAAATATAGAAGCTTTTCTATCAGAAAAACCACTTCCAAATTGTTTACAACTCAAATGTAAAAAGGATTACCAATGAAATATAATATTCCCGCAGATGTACCAAAAAACAAAGAGTCGATTTATAAAAAAAATCTTAAAAGTGCAACAAATGGCACGAATCATTTGATGCTTTTTGCCGGTGATCAAAAGGTTGAACATCTCAATAATGATTTTTATGGCAAAGATATTCCCTTAGAAGACAACTCTCCTGAGCATATGTTTAAGATCGCTTCAAAAGCCAAAATAGGTGTTTTTGCAACACAATTTGGACTTATAAGCAGATATGGACGTGATTATAAAAATGTACCTTATCTTGTCAAGCTCAATTCAAAAACAAATCTTGTGCCTTACAGTGAAGAAGATCCTTATTCAGAAGCGTGGCTCAGTGTCGGTGATGTTGTCAGCTTTGCCAAAGAGAGTGGTCTTGACATCAAAGGTGTCGGTTATACACTCTATCTTGGTGGTAAGCATGAACACTCAATGTTGGCACAGGCTGCCAGAATTGTTCACGAAGCGCATAAAAACGGACTCTTAGCAGTACTTTGGATCTATCCAAAAGGAAGGTTTGTAAAAGATGAGCATGACGGACATTTAATTGCCGGTGCTGCAGGTGTAGGTGCGGCTCTTGGGGCTGATTTTATCAAATTGAAAGTTCCTTATAACAAAAAAGGAAAATTTGATGCCGAGGCTTTAAAAGAGGTCACAATGGCAGCAGGAAGAAGTGGCGTGCTTTGTGAAGGCGGTGCAAAAGTCGATGAAAAAGCTTTTTTGAAAGAACTCTATGAGCAGATACATAAAAGTGGCGCACGAGGAAACGGAACAGGGCGAAATATTCACCAAAGAGAATTGAAAGAGGCAGTAAAAATGGCAAATGCAATCTATGCCATTACATCAGAAAATGCAACGCTTAAAGAGGCGTTGAAATTATTGAAATAA
>JAMOSE010000096.1 GCA_027063215.1 Sulfurimonas sp.
AGTACCTTGGGTACCTATGCAATATATAAATTTTTAAAACATTCTCGTAAGCTTGAGAAGAAACTTTTTTTCCTTGAAACAACAGATCCTATTGATATTAAGTCAAAAATTGAAACGATTGATCTTAATGATACATTATTTATAGTGATCTCAAAATCAGGAACAACGATAGAAACAGTCTCTATTTTTAAATATATAAATTCTTTAGTGCAGTGTGACAAGAGAAATACTCTTGTTATTACAGAAAATGATTCCAAATTAAAAGCATATGCAGATGCACATGAAATGCTTAGCTTTGAAATACCAAAGAATGTTGGAGGTCGTTTTTCTGTTTTTTCTGCTGTTGGGTTACTTCCTTTGGCTATTGTAGGTATAGATATAGATGAACTTTTATTAGGTGCACAAAAAGTTCATAATGATTTTTTTGATAAAAAGGATTTTTATACACGCATACTCAAAAAAGCAAGGTTCCTAGTAGAATATAAATACAGTTTTAATATAAATGTAGTGTTTTCATACTCTTCAAGACTTGAAGGTTTTAACAAATGGTATATACAACTCTGGGGAGAGAGTTTGGGCAAGGTAGATATCAACTCTACACGACAGGGTTTAACACCAATAGGAATTATTGGTCCTATTGATCAGCACTCCTTTTTGCAACTGATAGTAGAAGGGCGACGGGATAAAACTGTAACAGTTATTAAAGTAGAGAACTTTGATAATGATTTAAAAATTCCTGATATTCAACTTAAAGGTCTTGAAGAACTTGATTATCTTCATGGTGTTGCTTTTTCAGATCTTATCAATAAGCAGGCGGATGCTACTATTGAATCGATTAATAATCTAGGAGATATCCCTTGTGATGTCATTACTATCGATGGTGTGTGTGAGAACTCAATTTCAGCATTGATGTATGAGTATGAGCTTCTTACATCTCTATGTGCAAAATTTATGTATATAGATGCCTATAATCAGCCGGGTGTTGAAGCGGGTAAAATAATTCTTAAAAAGAAGCTGCAAAAATAGCCGTTATAGTCTAATCGACTATAACATGCCCGACAAATTTACTCATATTATCTAAAATTTCTCCACCTTTGCGAAATCCAAGGCCACATGCTTCATAGGCAAAAAAGACACCAGCTTGGTACTTTTTACCTGTATGATCTTGTGTAAAATCTACATACTCCTGATATACTTTTTTATAGTTATCATAAGGACCATCCGTTTGCATTAAAACTTTTTTATTTTCATCCATAATTGCTGTATTTGCACCTTCTCTTCCAAAAAGAGGTTTTGCAACCTGCTTGAGTCCATCAAGTGGTTCAAAAGAAGTTTTAAGCAAGTATGGTGAATCAGGAAAGAGTTGTGATAAGATGGCTAACATCCCTTTTGATTGGAAAAGAAGTGTATAGGCAGGATTTAGGATAATTGCTTTTTGATTTTCTATAATATGCGTGAGTGTAGTTGCAAGTTCTGGCTCGTCAGTAGCTATATCTTCCCATGGATAGAGTTTAAACCAGTACTCATAAGGATTTTCTTGTGCATCATAAATACCTTCATCATCAAAATGAACATTTTGCAAAAACTCAAAATCTGTTACAAAACCAGCATCGCTAGCTATCTGTTGTAGAAGTTTTGTTGTAGCTTCTTCTTCATCATTCCCTTCAATACAAGAGAAAAGAATCTTCCATCCATCATATAATTCATCAAATTTCTCAGGCTCATCAAAGAGTGTAATAAGACGTTTGAAGTTTTCACGTATGGCTTCATAAACATTGTTAAACTGTTTTGCTTCATCCATATTATTTGCTTTTAAAATAGCCCATTGAAGCAGGGCAGTTTCAAAAAGTGCAGTTGGTGTATCGGCATTAAACTCTATAAGCTTAATGCCTTTGCCATCAATACCACCGGCAAGATCAAAACGTCCATAGATATGCCAGTGAACATCATTCTCCCATGATTTTTTAATGATATCAATAAGATTAAAAGGAATTCCGAGTTCAAAAAAAAGATTATTTTCTATAACATACTCAGCAGCTTCAACATACATATCATAAATTTCATTCACAGCTTGATAGTAATCTTCTGCTTCTTGTGTTGTGACTTCTACAAGTTCATCGCTGATATATTTACTGCCATCACTGTCTGTATGCCAGGAAAAACCGATCTCTTCAAGCATTGCATCATCAATGGCTTGAACTTTGCGTGTATGTATCATTTTTTAACCTCCAAAAAAACCACCACTACTTCTTTTGTAAGAAGAACTTTTTTTGGAATTACTGCCAAAGAAACTTTTTTTACTTGATGCAGAGCGGGAAGTTTTTTTCTTATATGCTGATGATGTATAAGCACTTCGTGAATTTCGTGAGAAAGCTTTGTTATTCATAAGTGAGTTTGCGATCATATTTCCAAGCAGACTCCCCGCTGCAACGGCAAGAATAGTTCCTGCTAGACCCATACCTGCACCACTACTGTTTTCCTGAACAGTCTCACTTGTTCCATTTTGAACTTTTTCATACTCTTGTGCTGCTAAAGCTTTCATTTCTGCTTCATTCATAAAGCGTTCTTGAATATTACCATTTGCATCACGTTCACGAATAATTGCACGTGTCGGGCCTTCTGTTGGCATCTCTTCGACTACTTTATATGTTCCATCAGGAAGTTGTTCAATGACTAGAAATTTATTTTGTGCAACTTGTTGCTGTTTTTGTTCACATCCTGTGAGTGTACTTATCATTATTACACCTGCAGTACCAAGTGCAACGCCTTTTGCCAAAGAAGAAATATGTTTCATTTTAATAACTACCTTGAATTTTATTTTTATCTAGAATTATATCTTTTTTTAGTTCATAATCATAAAAAGTAATATTTTTTCTGCCATTATAAAGGATATCTCCATGATAGGTAAATTTATCAGTTTGCAGTGTAATATCTTTTTTCATAAGAAGCGCTTCTCCAAGCATACTGCCTACAGGGGGAATGAGTGTAGATATTGCGAGTAGAAAAAGAGTACCGATGCTTATGAGTGTAAATTTATTTGGCAGATACATTACAAAATAGCCTATTATAATAGTTGCAAGTGTAAAAATATAGATATTTTGATGATCTGCAAATAAAATATTGTAATAAACTGTAATATTATGTGGATCGATATAATTTTGTTTTATACCTAAAAAAAGAAAAAAATCAAGAATAAAAGTAAAAAACATTCCACTTAGTATCATTTGAACTATTTTACTCATCGTAACCTCTTTATCTTTGTATTGTTTATTTTATAGAGTTTTGATGCTCTGCCTTCATAGAGCCCATTTTTATCTTCTATTATTATATCAGCTTTTTGTTCACAAAATATTCTTTCAAAGTTTTTGCCACTTTGATTGGCTGATGTGGAATAACTCCACTCTAAATTTCTAAGTATTTCTGAATGAAGTGGATAAGAAGCAATGCGGAAGGCTTGATTTTTAACAATAAAGGTACTCTTTTTGGCTCGTCGCAGCATTTTTTTTCGTTTGTGTGGTATGCGAATATTGAGATGTTGCAGCGTCTTAAAGTTGTGAAATACTTTAATAAAAGGTTTTGAAGATTGTCTTGTTTTTATCTCACGAAGCTTTTGTGCATCTTGAGATAAAAAACCGACAGTAGTGTCGGTTTGTGTAAGAATAATACTTTTTTTTATACGAGAAAATCTTGTAGAGCTGTTGCTTGAGACCATTTGTCATCTTTCATCTCATCAAGAGCCAAGATAAGTGCACGTGCAGCACTAAGTGTTGTAAAGTATGGAATAGATCGCTTTAAAACCTCTTGGCGAATAACTATAGCATCTTTTTTACTTGTATTGTTATCAGAAGTATTAATAGCCATCGCAATCTCATCATTTTTCATACTGTCTTCGATATTTGGACGACCTTCTGAGATCTTTAAAATACGTTCACAGCTTACACCTGCAGCTTCAATAGCCTTTTGTGTTCCACCGGTTGCAACAAGTTTAAATCCATGTTTTACAAGTCCTCTTGCAATCTCAGCAGCATGCTCTTTGTCTGAATCGACAAAAGAGAGGAAACATGTTCCGCCTGTCGGGATTTTATTGCCTGCACTGATTTGAGATTTTGCAAAACTTACACCAAAGTTTTTACTGATCCCCATAACTTCACCGGTTGATTTCATCTCAGGGCTTAAAACGAGATCTGCACCATAGAGTTTATGGAAAGGAAATACTGCTTCTTTAACAGAAACATGTCCTTTTAGACGAGGACGAAGCAGACCGTTGGCCTCTTCTATGATATCATATTTATCATAGTAGTCAAGTGCATCACGGAGTTTTTCACCCATCATAACACGTGTTGCAACTTTTGCCAAAGGCATACCTGTTGCTTTACTTACAAATGGTACAGTACGGCTTGCTCGTGGGTTTACCTCAATAAGATAAATTTCTCCCTCATAGATAGCATATTGAACATTCATAAGACCACGAACTCCAAGTCCAAGCGCAATAGTTTTTGTTTGACGTTCTACTTTTTCTATCATCTCTTGGCTAAGATTTACCGGTGGCAGTGAACATGCAGAGTCTCCAGAGTGAATACCTGCTTCTTCAATATGTTGCATAACAGAACCGATATAAACCTCTTGACCATCACTGATACAGTCAACATCAAGTTCAATAGCCTGATCCAAAAATTTATCAACTAATACAGGCGCTTCATTACTTACAGAGATTGCCAAGTCCATATACTCTTTGAGTTCAGCTTCAGAGTAGACAATACGCATACCACGACCACCAAGAACAAATGATGGACGAACAAGGACAGGATAACCGAGTTTTTCGGCGATAATATAAGACTCCTCTTTTGTTCGAGCAAGACCATTATCCGGTTGTTTCAGGTTATGACGATTTACAAAGTCACTAAACTGTTCTCTATCTTCTGCTAGGTCAATAACAGATGATGGTGTTCCTGCAATTTTTGCACCGATTTTGGTAAGACCGTCTGCAAGTTTAAGCGGAGTCTGTCCGCCAAAGTGTACAATAATACCATCTGGATTTTCTGCTTCAATAACTTCACGAACATGTTCAAAGTCAATAGGTTCAAAATAAAGAACATCGGATGTGTCATAGTCTGTTGAGACTGTTTCAGGGTTACAGTTATACATAATTGTTTCTATGCCCATCTCTTTGAGTGCAAAAGCAGCATGTACACAACAGTAGTCAAATTCAATCCCTTGACCGATTCTGTTTGGTCCACCACCCAAAATAAGGACTTTTTTCTTATCGCTCTGGCGTGGTGCTACAGCCGGAAGTTTTGTAATGTTTGTTGTTGAATAGAGGTACGGTGTTAATGCTTCAAACTCTGCTGCACAGGTATCTACTTCGTTATATTCAAGACTTACACCAAGTTTTTTACGTGCTTCATAGACAAGGTCTTCACTGACAGTCTCACCTGAGTTTTTCTTGATAAGCTGAGAAATTCGTTTATCTGAAAAACCATCTACTTTTACAGATCGCATAAGCTCTGCATCAAATAAAATCTTGTCTGTGATAGTTTTTTCTCTCTCTATTAACTCTTGGAGTTGGTATAAAAACCATGGATCGATCTGACATGTATCAAACATATCTTCTATGCTCATTCCACGTCTAAAACCTTCTGCAACATAAAGAATTCTATCTGCATTTGGACGACGGATTTCATGGCGTACAAACGCATCATCCGCATCAATCTCATCAAACCCACAAAGTCCGGTTTCAAGTGAACAGAGCGCTTTTTGAACAGATTCTTTAAAAGTACGCCCGATTGCCATAACTTCACCGACTGATTTCATCGATGTAGAGAGTGTGCTTACCGCTTCTGGGAACTTCTCAAATGTAAAACGAGGAACTTTGGTAACAACGTAGTCAATGACCGGTTCAAATGCAGCAGGTGTTCCTGTAATGTCATTTGTGATCTCATCAAGTGTAAAACCGACTGCTAAAAGTGTTGCAACTTTTGCAATAGGGTAACCGGTAGCTTTACTTGCAAGTGCAGATGAACGAGAAACACGAGGATTCATTTCAATAACAATCATACGACCTGTTTTTGGATCAATAGAGAACTGAACATTACTTCCACCCGTATCAACACCGATCTCACGTAAAATTGCAAATGATGCATCACGCATTCTTTGGTACTCTTTATCTGTAAGCGTAAGAGCTGGTGCAACTGTAATACTGTCACCGGTATGAACACCCATTGGATCAAAGTTCTCAATTGAACAGACGATGATGCAGTTGTCCGCTTTGTCACGGATAACTTCCATCTCATACTCTTTCCATCCAAGCATAGATTCCATAATCTCAATCTCACTGATTGGAGATGCAGAAATACCCTCAGCTGCAAGTTTTTCAAACTCTTCCATATTGTAAGCAACACCACTACCACCACCTGCAAGTGTAAATGAAGCACGGCTAATTACTGGAAAACCTATCTCTTTGGCAACTTCTATAGCCTCTTCTACACTGTAGGCATTTTTACTTTTTGGTAAATCCATACCGATTCTAATCATTGCTTCATTAAAGAGGTGTCTATCTTCACCTTTTTTAATAGCTTGTGGATCTGCACCTAAAAATTCAATACCTTCAAGCATCCCTTTTTCATGCATGCTCATAGCAACATTTAGAGCTGTTTGACCACCCATTGTAGGTAGGATTGCATCTACATTTTCTTCTTTGATGATTTTTTCAATGATATCTTCTTTGATAGGCTCAATGTATGTACGATCTGCAAATTCGGGATCAGTCATAATCGTTGCAGGATTTGAGTTGATAAGAACAACGCGGTATCCCAACTCCTTGAGTGTTTTAACCGCTTGTGTTCCCGAATAGTCGAATTCACATGCCTGACCGATAATAATCGGACCAGAACCTATAAGTAAAATTGTTTTGATGTCAGTGCGTTTTGGCATGAAGTACCTCTTAAATAAAGTCTTAAAAATTTAGAGATTATAGCCAAAAGGCACTTAATATTTGATGAGGCTTAATACTCAAATGTATAAATTAGTGATGCAAGACCTGAATAGATATAGTTTTTATCAGTAAGTGGAGAGTCTTGTGCACTTTTTGGCAAGATATCATAACGGAGATTGAGAAAAGCTGAGAGTTTTTTTGTTAATGGGTATTTGATATATGTTTGTGCACCATATTCCCAGCCACTTTCAGGTGAGTATTGTGGTCGAGAGGCTGTTGCCTCACTACTTTTGACACCATAGTAATAATCTACAAATTTTCTTGGTTGATAGAGAAGAGTAAGACTTGGATAAAAGCTAAATTTTCCTAGTTTATATTGATCACCGATCTCTGTTCTTAATATCCATGAGTTATAGTTCTTTAGCATATCTCCAAGTAGCATAACTTCTATATATTTTGTTTTTTTGTAACTTGCCGAAAAGGCCAATCCCCCTTCAAAAGTTGATTTTCTCTCATCCATACCTTGTAGACAAGCTGCATCAGATGCCTTGTATCCAAGTGTACGCGGTTGTACTGTTAAAGAGAAACCCCATGCATAATCTTCTTTTTTTTCTCCTAAAAAATAGACTCCAAAGCGGCTCCAGCGTGCATACAAAAGGCCATTGTCAAAAAAGATAACAGGGGAGGGTAAGAGGAGATTGTCTGCACCTTTGTATGGTTTGGATTGTGTATAGGCACCTGCACCAATTGTAATTTTTTGTTTGTTTGATCCAAATAAAAAAGTACTTAACAGTAAAAAGAAAATAAAGATATATCTCATCGAAGACTCCTGATTATATGAAAATAGGATGGTTCACAAGCTTGATAATAGGGTTTTACAATGGCATTTTGATACCCTTGTGATTTTGAAAGTGCAATGACTTTTCCAACTTTAAGACCTTTAAAAAAGATATGATCCAATCCTGAAGTAACAACTTCATCACCTACTTTTATATTAAACCATGCCGGAATAAAATTGACAATAAGATTTTTATCATTATTGCCATGAGCAATTCCAGGTGCTTTTTCATCTCCAATATAGACAGCATAGGTACTTTTTATGTCAGAGTTTAAAAGTCCTAATGGTTTAGCATCTTTTGGAATGACTATTCCTGCTACAAGCTCTTTATAAACAAGTCCATAAATTTTTGAGCTGTTATAATCTGCAATATCGATCCAGATACGGTTAAGATTGCCAAATTTTTCATAAGAGATTGTTCGTACCAGTTCTGTTCTTGGATCTGTTACAAAAGAGGAGTTATTTTCTTTGTAGAGATCTTTAAGCTCAGATGCAAGTTGTTGCACAATAAGATGATCTTTTTCACAGTCTTTGAGTTTTTGCTTTAAGGTGTTGATTGTAGAGGCCTGAAAAAAGTGTTGATCGATGGTATCATGAACAGCCTGTGTTGTAGTATGATAAAAAACTTTGATATTATTTAAAAAAGTAAGGAGTGGTGACTGAATTGTATTTGTATAATAAAGTGCACCCATAAAGAGTGCAAGTAAAAGAAATAAGTAAGGGAGTAACTTCTTATTCATTCTCAAAGAGTTCTTGCAGGAGGTCTATCTCTTCAAGTGCACGACCGGTTCCTCGTGCAACTGCAAGAAGAGGCTCATCTGCTACAAAGACAGGAATTTTTACAAGATCGGAGAGATATTTGTCAAGTTGACGAATCAGTGCTCCACCACCTGTTAAAATAATTCCATGATTGACAATGTCACCGGCTAGATCAGGTGGCATTTGCTCTAAAACATCACGAAGTGCTTCTGCAACCTCTTTAAGCGGTTCTTTCATAGCCTCTCGTGCATCTTCACTTGTCAGTTCAACTGAACTTAAAAGTCCTTCAACCTGATCCCGACCGTTAATAACCATTGTGAGATCTTCATCAAGTGTTACTGCTGTACCAATATTGATTTTTATCTCTTCCGCAACTCTTTCACCGATAAGAAGATTATATTTCTTTTTAACATAATCAACAATACCTTTATCAATTTTATCACCGGCTGTTCGGATGGATTTTGAAAGAACCAATCCACCAAGGGAGACAACACCTATTTCGGTTGTTCCACCTCCGATATCTACAACAAGGTTCCCTTGTGGTTCCCGAATGTCAACACCTGCACCAATAGCTGCAGCCATAGGCTCTTCAATTAAAAAGACCTCACGTGCACCGGCAGAAAGGGCAGATTCCCGTACCGCTTTTCTCTCAACCTGTGTAAGACCGTAAGGAACACAGATGATAATACGTGGAGAGATTAATGAACTTCGTCCATGTGCTTTTTCAATAAATTTTCGAATCATCTTCTCTGTCATATCAAAGTCGGCAATAACACCGTCACGCATAGGGCGGATAGCTCTAATATTTCCAGGAGTTTTTCCAACCATCTCTTTGGCTTCATGACCAACAGCCAAAACACGAGTATGACCATATTTTTCAGTTTTTACAGCAACTACCGACGGTTCATTAATGATAATGCCACGACCTTTTGCAATGACAATGGTATTTGCCGTACCTAAGTCGATGGATAAGTCATTTGAGAAAAGTCCTACTATTTTGTTAAATATCATTTAGTCTGCCTTATGCCGTTTTTTGTGTTGATTTTTTGATATAAACCGGCTGTTCACCCTCTTCAATTACCTCTTTTGTAATTAAAAGCTCATATCCTGCATATTCTGGAAGCTCATACATAATCTCAATCATCGCTTCTTCCATAATGGCACGAAGACCACGTGCTCCTGTCTTACGTTTAATCGCTTTTTTGGCAATAGCACGAAGTGCATCTTCTTCAAAGTTGAGTTCTACATCATCAATAGCAAAGAGTTTTTTATACTGTTTGACAAGAGAGTTTTTAGGCTCTGTTAAAATACGTACCATATCATCTTCTGTGATCTCGTTTAATGATGCGATAATTGGCAGACGACCCACTAACTCAGGAATAAGTCCATAATGAACAAGATCATCAGGTTCAACCATATCAAATGTCGGTTTTGCTTCATCTTTTGTCTTTTTCTCATGACCAAAACCTAGTATATTTTCTCCCTGTTTACGTTTGAGGATCTCTTCTAAACCATCAAAAGCACCGCCACAAATAAAGAGGATATTGGTTGTATCTATTGCAGTAAACTCTTGGTTTGGATGTTTTCTTCCACCTTTTGGCGGAATATTTACCGATGAGCCTTCAATGATTTTCAGAAGTGCCTGTTGTACACCTTCACCGCTAACATCACGAGTAATTGAACGGTTTTCGCTCATACGTGAAACCTTATCAACTTCATCTAGAAATATAATCCCTTTTTGGGCACGTTCTATATCACCGTCAGCTGCCTGAATAAGCTTTGTCAAGATGTTTTCAACATCTTCACCGACATATCCGGCTTCCGTAAGGCTTGTTGCATCTGCAATAGCAATAGGAACATTTAACACTCTTGCAATAGTCTGTGCCATGAGTGTCTTACCTGAACCAGTCGGTCCGATTAAAAGAACATTTGATTTTGCAATCTCAGTATCATCATCTGCTGCATTGTGCATTTTAAAAATTCTTTTGTAGTGGTTGTAAACAGCAACACTGATAAGTTTTCTTGCTCTCTCTTGACCAATGACATAATCTCCTAAAAATTTATCTAACTCTTTTGGTGTCATTAGTTTTTCAACATGCTCAGTAAGCTCTTTATTTGCTTCACCGGCCATCTCTTTTTCATCACCAAACATGATTTTGTAAGCTGATATTACACAGTTCTTACAAATATAAACGCCATTTCCGGCTATAAGTGGGTTTTCTTCACTCTCACTTGCATCACAAAAACTACAATGTCTGTGTATCATATATTTTTCCTCTCAAACGGAATTCCGCGTTTTGTTTTTATTATAAAATTACATAGGTCAACCACATAGTGGTTTTTTATACTCTCTAGCATCTCTCCGGCTGTCTCTTTTAACGGTTTTCCTGATTCAAAAAGTTCTCGATAGGCACTTTTAAGTGCATTGATATCTTCGCGTTGAATATGGCGGCGAAGTCCTGTAAGATTCAGTCCTCTAAGTGATGCACGATTTCCTTCTGCCATACAAAATGGCGGAATATCCTGAGCCAGTGCAGAAGCACCACCGACCATTGCATAATCTCCAATGTGTACAAATTGATGTACAGGTGTCATCCCGCCAATAACAACATAATCACCAAGCTCAACGTGTCCGGCTAAAGTTGCCGCATTTGCTAATATGCAGTGATTTCCGATGATAACATCATGACCTAGATGTACATATCCCATAAAAAGGTTGTGATTACCAATGATAGTTTTGCCACCACCACCTTTTGTTCCGGGATTAAAAAGTGTAAATTCACGGATAGTATTATCATCACCGATAATGAGTTCTACATCTTCTCCGTTAAATTTCAGATCTTGAGGAATAGAACCAATGACTGCATGCGAAAAAATTTTATTGTTTTTTCCAATTGTTGTTTTGCCATAGATACATGTATTTTGTGCAATAGTAGTTCCATCACCAATGACAGCATCTTTAGATATAAAACAAAAAGGAGCGATTTCTACATTTTCTCCAATTACTGCACCATCTTCAATAACGGCTAATTCAGATATTTTGCTCAAAATATCTCCTATTTATCCACTATCATAGCTTTAAGTTCCGCTTCACTTGTTAATTTTCCATCAACATAAGCTTCCCCTTTAAGCAGCCAGATAGCACCTTTATTTTTAATAACTGAGATTTTATACTCCAGTTTGTCCCCAGGTTTTACAGGTGATCTGAATTTTGCTTTGTCTATACTCATAAAGTAAACAACTTTGTTGGCAATCTCTTCTTCTGTAACATCATCCATACTCTTAAATGCCAAGATTCCACCAGCCTGAGCCATTCCTTCGAGGATCATAACACCAGGATAGAT
>JAMOSE010000097.1 GCA_027063215.1 Sulfurimonas sp.
GATAAACTCTCAACAGAGTTTAAAGATGGAATTTTGAGCGTTACTATTCCAAAAAAAGAGATTAAAAAACCAAAAGCAAAAGTGATCCCTATCAAATAGAAGAACTTTTTGCTAAAATTGCTTTATGAATTCCTATGAAGATAAATTTAACAAAGCAATTACAAATACATTCTACGTAAAGCTTCCCCACAATGAACAAAAGTTCATTCGGGAGAAAGCTTTTTTCTACAGATTTTCCCATCAGGAGCTTTTGCAGCTTATCAACATTGCCAGAGATTTGGAGATGTGGGATGAAAAACGAATCTATGAAATTTTTCCTGATCACCCTACAAAAAAGATAGCCTTGAAAAAACTTCGAGAACATTATAAAAATATACAAAACAGACCAAACTCTTATACAAACTTTACACTTAAAAATATTCCAAAAGAGCAAAAATTCACCTTTAAAACAGAAGAAAAAAAGGGTTTTGGTCTGGGTCTTTGTCCCGTTGCCAGCGAAAAGACACGCTGCTGTAACCTACTGACACTTGATGCTGTTGAATCTTGCGGTTTTGACTGCTCTTACTGCTCTATTCAGAGTTTTTATAATCAAAACACAATTACTTTTGATGCAGGATTTAAGGACAAACTTCTCAACTTAAAACTCGATCCAAATAAAACCTACCATATTGGTACCGGACAAGCAAGTGATTCACTAATGTTTGGAAACCGAGAGGGTATCCTTGAAGCACTTTTAGAATTTGCACGTAAAAACCCCAATGTTATTTTAGAGTTTAAAACAAAATCAGACAATATCTCGTATCTTTTAGAGCATAATGTTCCTAAAAATATTTTATGTACCTGGAGTCTTAATACGCCTACAATTATTAAGAATGAAGAGCATCTGACGGCTTCACTCGACAAACGTATAGCAGCGGCAAGAAAAATGGCAGATAAAGGGGTAAAAGTCGGTTTTCATTTTCATCCAATAGTGGAATATGAAGGCTATCTTGACGAATATCAAGAAGTATATGAAAAACTTATACTACAATTCCAACCCTCAGAAGTTGCACTTGTCAGTTTTGGGACACTTACTTTTATCAAACCTGTTATCAAACAGTTACGCGAACGTGAGTTTCGAACAAAGATCACACAGATCCCACACGAGGATGCAAGTGGCAAAACATCCTATCCTGAAGCTACAAAGATAGAGATGTTTCAACATGCTTATGAAAGTTTCAAAGCATGGCAGAGTGGAGAGGACAAAGTCTTTTTTTACCTCTGTATGGAACCACACGAACTCTGGAGTAAAACTTTTGGTTATCAATATGCGACCAATAATGATTTTGAACGGGCTATGCTGGCGGCATACTGCAAAAAAATTGGTCAAAATTATCTTATTTAGGAATAGTATGCAAACAAAACAAAATTACTTTTTATCACAACCACATCAGCCTTTTTTTATACTTGGCATTGCAAATGCCATCATAATGATGTTGCTTTTTGCTCTGGCTTACAAGGGTATTTTTACACTGAGTATAGACACAACACTCTTTCATGTCTATTCACTTGCATTTTTACTCTTTAGTAATGTCTTTACAGGCTTTTTATTTACCACCTTTCCACGCTTTAATCAAACAGAGGGAATAGAGAAGCACTACTATACAAATATCTTCTATGCAAACCTTATTGGCTCTGTACTCTTTATAGTTGGTGCTTTTACAAGCCCTTTACTGAGTGTTATATCTATGTTTATTCTCTTTATTGCACAGATATTTATAGTGATACAACTCCAAAAGATCTTTAGCAACGGCCTTGCACCTGATAAAACAGACGCATTGTGGATCTTGGTTGGAAACTATTTTGGACTCGCAGGTCATGCTCTTTTTATAGCAGCTACACTTTTTGGACTCCATACGATTATCCCTGCTGCTATCAATATCACATTTTATCTCTATCTGATCTTTTTGGCATTTAGTGTAGGTCAGCGAATGATTCCCTTTTTCTCTCACTCATGGGCAGAGAAAAATCCAAACTTTATAAAAATAGTCTTTGTTCTTTTTATCTTCAAAAGCATCTTTTCATCTGCAGATATAAAACTTGCAGAACTTATCATTGATATTATTCTAGCCCTTTATATGCTACGTGAATTTTTACGTTGGGATCTGCATCCACTGCAATCCCCTTCTATTTTGTGGGTACTGCATCTTGCACTCTTTTGGCTGCCAACTGCTTTTGGAATCTCTGCTATCAGTTTAGCTGCAGCACTCTTTTTAGATACCTCTTTTTACTTTTTAAATATCCATCTTTTAGCAATTGGTTTTTTAACAACTGTTCTTATTGGTTTTGGAACACGGGTAACATTGGGACATGGAGGAATGGCTCCACAAGCCGATAAATTTGCAACGGGTCTATTTATCTTTATACAGCTAGTGGTCCTGCTACGTACACTCTTTAGTCTCAATGTAGCATTTGGATGGGGAGCTGACTTTTTATTTGATATCTCATTTACAGCATGGATTATTCTCTTTGTACTCTGGGGTGGTAGATATGCCAAACTCTTAATCTTTGGTAAGTAGCACCCTCTTGTGGAGTTATTCGAAACTCAGCCTGCCTATCACTCCACTGGTACCACTTAGTGTCACTTACAGTTAAAGAAAAATTCAGCTATAATTCCATATAAATTAATATTACGGAATTACCAATGAAAGAACAAAACTACTTTTTAGAATTAGGGAAAATTAATACCCTTAAACTTGACAGATTGACAACACCGGGTGCTTACCTTATGGCACAAGATGGTAATGATGTCTTGCTTCCTGGACAATACCTCACAGAGAATATGAAAGAGGGCGATCTGCTTGATGTCTTTTTATATACGGACTCAGAAGACAGACTTGTAGCGACTACCGATACACCAAAAGTCAAACTTGATGAATTTGGTGTTTTAGAGATCGTTGATATTGCACCCTTTGGTGCTTTTTTAGACTGGGGACTACCAAAAGATCTCCTCCTTCCAAAGAAGCTTCAAAAGACTACGGCAGTGATCGCAGAGAAGCGTTTTATCAAAGTTGTTTATGATGAGCGGACACACAGACTTATTGCCACAGAAAAACTTGGTGACTTTTTTGAAAAAAAAGTCAAAGGGCTCAAGCCTCACCAAGAGGTAGATATTCTTCTGCTAACAAAGACTCCACTAGGATATAAAGTACTTGTAGAGAACAAATATGAAGGGCTTATCTACCATAATGAGATCTTTGAAAACATTACTGTAGGAGAGCATAAAAAGGCTTATATCAAAACAATTCGTAAAGATGGCAACATCGATCTCTCACTCCGTAAAATCGGCAGTAAAAAGAGTGGTGGTGCGGCAGAAAAAGTTCTTGAACTCCTTAAAGAAAATAACGGCATTATGCCATATAACTCAAAAAGTGCTCCCGAACTTATCAAAGATATTTTTGGTATGAGTAAAAAAGAGTTCAAAGCAGCACTTACAAAACTCAGAACGGATGAGAAGATTGAAGTAAAAGATACCGGTATCTATCTCAAAGATTAAAATATGGCAAAAAAGAAAAAGATTATTGATCTTAAAAATAAAAACCTGAGCTTTTGTGAAAATGGCATCGAGTACAAACTACTTCGATTTAAAGCCGAGAATATGACACTTGATGTTATACGCTATGAAGATGGTCAAAAAGTTGATGAGTTCAATATCCCTTTTGCCCACTTGCCAAAATCACTGAAAAAGATCATCAAACCAAATTAATGTGATAGTTAAACTTGAATGGAGAGAAAGAGTCTCTCAATAAGCATTTACTTTAAAATTTGTATGTAGAATTAAATTAAGGATATACAAGGAGAATCGTAGGTATGATTATATAGAAAAAATTAAATAGACTTCTTGCATAACCTCTTAAATCTAAAGATGTTGATTAGAGTGCATTAATTTTTTAAGATAAAAATTGAGTAATAGCCGTAGCTATTGGGATAGTTTTATCTTGAAAAAGTGATGTGCTATAAGCAATATATTTTTTGTAAGAGGTTATGCAAGAAGTCTAATATTTAAGGGACAGATATGAAAAAATGTAATTCACTTCAAGAAGTACGAGATGAGATAGATAAAATAGATACACTTTTAGTAGATCTGATTTCTCAGAGAAGTCACTTAATCCGTCAGGCAGCAGCATTTAAGAACTCTGTCGATGAAGTAAAAGCCGAAGATAGAATTGATGACATTATGCAACGTGTTCGCAAACGTGCAATCGAGCTCAATATAAACCCAAATATGATAAGTGAACTTTTTACAATAATGATAGATGAGATGGTAGAGACTGAAATTTCAGAATTTAGAAATGATGGAAAGTTTTAAAAGAGATCTCAAAAAGAGGACTATACCTCTTTTTGACTATTTGTATCTGTAAGTGATACGACCTTTATCGAGTGAGTAAGGTGTTAGTTCGAGTTTAACACGGTCACCTGGAAGAATTTTGATATAGTGCATACGCATTTTACCTGCAATATGACACAAAATAATATGCCCATTTTCCAACTCTACACGAAAAGTTGCATTAGGCAATGCTTCAATAATCTTGCCGTCAACCTCAATAACATCTGCTTTAGCCATTATAAGTTCCTTTTTAAAGTTTTTACTCTATGCAAGAGATAATATTTCAGCTTTACCGTCAACAACTGCGACAGTGTGCTCATAGTGTGAACCGCGTAAACCGTCGGTACTAACAACATCCCAACCGTTATCCAAGATAACAGGCTTTGACTCTTTTTGACATATCATCGGCTCCAAACAAAAAACCATTCCGTTTTTGATCTTAGGACCAGCTTTTGGACTGCCCCCTTCAAGATAATTTGGAATTTCCGGCTCTTCATGCGGTTTTTTACCAATACCATGTCCACAAAAGTTTCGAAGAGGAACAAAGCCCCGATCTAAGATAAACTGTTCCATCATATAAGAGAGTTCCTTAAATCGCATACCCTGTTTGATATTTTCAATTGCATAATACAAAGTATCTTTTGAACATGCGATTAAATCTTCATCTTCTTTTGTGATTGCTCCAACACCCACACTGATAGCTGCATCACCAAACCAACCATCGAGTTCTGTTCCAATATCATAACCGATTACATCACCCTCTTGGAGCTTATAATCAGATGGAATACCGTGAATGATAACTTCATTCAGTGAAGTACAAACAGCATTGGGAAAACCATAAAGTCCTTTAAAAGAGGGACGTGCTCCATGAGAGCGAATATAATCCTCTGCCATAGTATCCATCTCTTTTAATGTCATTCCCGGTTTCGTATTTTCTTTGAGGAGCTTGAGTGCGCCGCCAACAATTTTGTTAGCTGCGCGAAGTTTTTCGATTTCTTGAGGTTTTCTAAGTGCAATAGCCATTGCTATAAACCAACCGCACTTAGAGTTTCGTATTTGCTCATATAGATCTGAGCCTCTATTTTTCTCATCGTATCAAGTGCTACTTGAACAACAATTAGAACTGCCGTACCACCAAAAAAGAATGGAACACCCATCCCTTTGATAATCATAAACGGCAATGTTGCAATAAGTCCTAAATAGAGTGCACCTGTAAACGTAAGTCTTGATGCAGTTTCATTTAAAAACTCTTTTGTTGCATCACCTGTACGAATACCAGGAATAAAACCACCCTGACGTTTTAAGTTATCAGCGATATCTTTTGCATTAAATGTAATACTTGCATAGAAAAATGCAAAGAAAACCACAAATATAAAAGTTAAGAAGTTAAAAAAGTAACCTCCAGGATGTAAAAAGTCTGCAATAGCCTGCACCGTAGGATTTGTACTGCTTGAGAGTACAGTCATAGGAAACATTAAAATTGCACTAGCAAAGATAACTGGAATAACACCTGCTAAATTCACTTTAATAGGAATGTAGTTCATTACACGTTTATTTTGGTTTTGCATCATCGTCTTTTTCGCATAAGTAATAGGAACACGACGCTCACCAAGCTCTACATAAATAATAATACCTACAGTTGCAAGAACAAGAACAAGAATTGCAATAACTGTTAAAAAACTCATCGCTCCTGTATTTACCATCTCAATAGTTTGCCCTATTGCTCTTGGAATTGCAGAAACAATCCCCGCAAAAATAATTAATGAGATACCATTACCGATACCACTTTGTGTGATCTGCTCACCAATCCACATTAAAAGCATTGTTCCAGCAAGCATTGAGATCGCTGATAAAAGAATAAATGTATTGTGATCCGCTAAGATTGCACTGTTACCGCTAGGTCCAGTTAAGCTTTGTAATCCGACACTAACACCAATCGCTTGAATAATTGTAATAACAATTGTTGCATAACGAATAATTTGCATATATTTTACCATACCATCACGCTCTTTCTTCATCTGTCCCAGTGTAGGGAAAGTTGCAGCAAGAAGCTCCATAATAATAGAAGCGGTAATGTAAGGCATAATACCAAGGGAAATAATTGAGAGTCTTTGAATAGCGTTTCCACTAAACATATTAAAAAGACCTAATGCATCTGATTGGTGAGAGTCAAAAAATGAAGCAATAACTGCAGTATCTACGCCTGGAACTGGCACATATGCCAGTAGGCGGTAGATAAATAAAAACCCGATAGTAATAAGAATCTTATTTACTAGATTTTTATTCACAACTATTTACCTGTTGTAGTAACGTTTTCGTCTTTAATTTTCGATGCTAAATCTTTTGCAGATGCACCTACTAGTTTAATTTTTGTTATAGAATTTGCCATCTTATGAACACCACGGATAGATTCCACAGTGATCTCAGCAAGTTCAGCAACAGCTTTGATTTTTTCTACGTTTATTACATATGGTTTTTCAACTTTAGAGTGAAAACCAATTTTTGGTAAACGTTTTGCGAGTGGTTGTTGACCACCCTCAAAGTTTCTTTTTCTTTTGTAACCTGAACGAGATTTCTGACCTTTTTGACCACGTGCTGCAGTCTTACCAGTACCAGAACCCTGTCCACGTCCAACACGCTTACGATTAGCTGTTGAACCTTCTGCAGGTGTTAAATTTTCAATACCCATTTTCTATCCTTTGATACGAGATAGTGCTTCAATTGTAGCACGTACTAGTGTGTTTGGATTGTTAGAACCGATTGATTTTGTAAGGATATCTTGGATCCCTGCAAGCTCAAGAACTGGACGAGCAGCCCCACCAGCGATAACCCCTGTACCTTCTGATGCAGGTTTAAGTAAAACACGGCTAGCGTTATATTTATGCTCGATATCGTGAGCAATAGTTGAACCTTTAATCTTAACAGTTGTTAAGTTTTTAAATGCATTATCAACTGCTTTACGAATAGCGTCAGGAACCTCTTTCGCTTTACCTACACCGTAACCAACTGTACCGTTTTTGTTACCAACAACGATAAGTGCAGTAAAACGAAAACGTCTACCACCCTTAACAACTTTAGTAACACGACCAATGTTTACGATTGATTCTTCAAATTCATCTCTATTGATTTCTGTCATAGCCATCCGCTCCTAGAACTTAATTTCGTTTGCACGAAGTGCGTCACCAAATGCAGCGATAACGCCATGATATTGGTAACCATTACGGTCAAATACAATCTCGTTGATATTAGCAGCTTTAAGTGTTGCAGCAAATGCCTCACCTAATGCAGCAGCACCTTCTTTGTTTGCACTTTTACTGATTGACTTAGAGTTAGCAGCACATAATGTTGTTGCAGTAACATCATCAATCGCTTGCACACTTAAGTAACGGTTTGACTTAAATACAGAAACACGAGGAAGTGTAGCACTACCAGATATTTTTGCACGAATACGACGCTTACGCTTAAGGCGATTAGCTACTTTATTCTTTAATACTTTAGCATTCATCTATCTTCCTCCCTTATTTCTTAGCAGTTTTACCGGCTTTACGCACGATATGCTCATCAATGTATTTAACACCTTTACCTTTATAAGGCTCTGGTGGACGGTATGAACGAATTTCAGCAGCAACTTGACCTAGCATCTGCTTGTCATGGCTTTTAAGAGTAATTACATTCTTCTCAACTAATGCTTCGATACCATCAGGTAAATCATAGTCAATATCGTGAGAAAAACCAAGTTGAAGATTAAGAACCTTACCTTTAACAGCAGCTCTATAACCAACACCATTGATCTCTAATTGTTTTTGGTAACCAGTCGTTAAACCAGTAACAATGTTTTGCGCTAAAGATCTGAAAGTTCCCCAGAATGCTCTATGCTCACGAGAGTCAGAAAGATTTTTAAAAGTTAATTTATTATCTTCGATTTCGAAAGTAACATAACCTTTAGTATCTAAATCAACACTATTTTTACCTTTAGTAAAAGTAATAACATTTCCATTTGCTTCAACTTTGATGTCGCTTGCAAATTCTACAGGATTTTTTCCAATTCTTGACATGCTACTCTCCTACCAAACCGTACACATAACTTCGCCACCAATACCAAGCTCATAAGCTTTGTCATTTGGTAAAACGCCATGTGAAGTACTAACGATGATTGTACCGTAACCATTTTTAAAACGTTTGATATCTTCTTTGCCTTTATAGACACGACGTCCAGGTTTAGAGACACGTTTTAGTTCATTAATTACAGTTTTTTCATTATCATCATACTTAAGTACAACTTTAATTGTCTTTTTAACACCATCTTCGATTACATTAAAGCTATCTAAATAACCTTTATCAACCAAGATGCTTACTACTGCTTCAACACTTTTAGAGTGAACTAAAGTTGTTGTAGCTAATCTTCTCATACCAGCATTACGAACACGCGTAAGTGCATCTGATACTAAATCATTAATTGCCATTTATTTTTCCTTTGCTTGCATTTAGCAGTATCAAGGGAGGCTTATGCCTACCAGCTTGACTTTCTAACGCCTGGGATTAATCCCTCATTTGCCATTTTTCTAAAACAGATACGACAGATACCAAAATCTCTTAGTACAGAGTGTGGACGACCACAGATCTGACAACGTGTATATGCGCGTACTTTAAATTTTGGAGTACGTGCAGCTTTTGCGATCATAGACTTCTTAGCCATTAGTTGCTCCCTTTAGTAAAAGGCATACCAAGTTTCTCTAAAAGAACCATTCCTGCCTTATCAGAATCAGCTGTAGTAACTACAGTGATATTCATACCATGGATTTGCATGATTGAATCATAGCTAACCTCTGGGAAAATCAGTTGTTCTTGAAGACCGAAGTTATAGTTACCACGACCATCAAAACCATTTCTTGGAACACCACGGAAATCTTTCACACGTGGAAGTGCGATAGATACAAGACGATCTAAGAAGTTATACATATTTTCACCACGAAGTGTTACACGAACACCTACTGGCATACCTTCACGTACTTTAAAACCTGCAACAGATTTTTTAGCAATTACAGTAGAAGCTTTTTGACCAGCAATCGTTGTAATAGTATCTTCAATGTTTTTGATAAGCTTGTTATCTTTCATAGCAAAACCGGCACCAACAGAGATGATAATCTTCTCTACCGCAGGAATTTCCATAACATTTTTAATATCTAAAGCTGATTGAATCTCAGGTTTTAGACTTAAATATTTCTCTTTTAAACGAGCCATCTAATTATGCCTCCACTTTTCTAACATTTGAAGCGTCGATTGGCATCTCTTTATTGATATGCCCACCCTTCGCGTTCTCTTCAGTTGGTTTAACCGCTTTTTTAGCGATTTTACAACCCTCTACGATTACTTTGTTTTTCTTTGGCATAACAGCAAGTACAGTTGCTTTTGTACCTTTGTCATCACCAGCGATAATCTCTACAATATCGCCTTTTTTGAAATTAAATTTTGCCATTATACAACCTCCGGTGCAAGAGATACGATTTTCATAAATCCAGCATAACGAACTTCACGACCAATTGGTCCGAAGATACGAGTACCAATAGGCTCTCTCTTGTCATCAAGTATTACAGCTGCATTATCATCAAAACGAATAAGTGAACCGTTTTCACGTTGCACTTCTTTATGCGTTCTTACAACAACAGCTTTAACAACTTTACCTTTTTTAACTTTAGCAGTTGGAATCGCTTTTTTAACAGAAGCAACGATAACGTCACCTACTGAAGCATAACGACGCTTAGAACCACCAAGTACCTTAATACACATAATCTCTTTAGCACCTGTATTATCAGCTACATTTAAACGAGTAAAACCTTGAATCATTACTACGCTCCTTTTACAACTGACTTAAGTCTAAAAGATTTAGTCTTAGAAAGTGGACGACATTCAGTTGCAATAACTTCATCTCCAACTTTGCACTCATTACGCTCATCATGTACTAGGTACTTTTTGAAACGTTTTACAACTTTATGGTAACGAGGATGCATTACACGGCGCTCTACAACAATAGTTACTGTTTTGTCACCGGCAATTTTTACAACATTACCTTGAATTTCACGTTTATGTGTCATCGCTCGTCCCCTACTTCTCTACTGCAGCAAGTGCAGTGTTGATTCTTGCAATATCTTTTTTAGCAACACGAAGTTCACTAGTATTATTTAATTGCATCATCTTTTGTTTAATTTTTAAAGTAAACAGCTCAGTCTTCTTCTCTTTAAGCATAGCTTGAAGTTCCGCTGCACTTTTACCTGCCAAATCAGAATATTTCATTGCTCATCTCCGCAGTAATTATTTTTGTTTTGAATGGTAGTTTGTGCATAGCAAGAGTAAGCGCTTCACGAGCGATATCATGTGGCACACCTCCCATTTCAAAAATTATACGACCTGGTTTGATGTTCATAACCCACTGATCAACTGCACCTTTACCTTTACCCATACGAGTTTCAAGCGGTTTAGCAGTTAATGGTTTTGCAGGGAATACTCTAATCCAAATCTTACCATTTCTTTTAATGTGACGTGTAGCAGAGATACGAGCCGACTCAATCTGACGAGAGTTGATACGACCA
This sequence comes from Sulfurimonas sp., assembly GCA_027063215.1. Classification (GTDB taxonomy): domain Bacteria; phylum Campylobacterota; class Campylobacteria; order Campylobacterales; family Sulfurimonadaceae; genus Sulfurimonas. The sequence continues at coordinate 10,954 of JAMOSE010000097.1, forward strand.
GCTTCTACTGCTTTAAAACCGATGTCACCAAAAGCTAACTTGTAACCTGAACGAGCATAACCACGGTTACGACCCTTCATTACCTTACGATATTTTGTTCTTTTTGGCATTAACATGATTATTCAGCCTTTTCACTATTTTCGCGACGTGGTTTTCTTGAACGACGCTCTTTTTTCTCTTCTTTTGCTTCTGCAGGGATACCTTTTGTAAGTACTTCACCTTTGAAGATCCATACTTTGATACCGATGATACCGTATGTAGTATGTGCTTCAGCAAAACCGTAATCGATCTTAGCACGAAGTGTATGAAGTGGAACACGTCCCTCTAAATACCATTCAGTACGAGCCATCTCTGCACCGCCTAAACGACCAGCAACAGCAACTTTGATACCTTTAGCACCTGAACGCTGTGCACCTTGCATAACTTTTTTCATAGCTCTTCTAAATGCTACACGACGTTCTAACTGTGTTGCAACATTTTCAGCTACTAGTTGTGCAGATGTTTGTGCTTTTTTCTCTTCTTTGATGTTGATAGAAATTGGTTTACCAACAAGTTTTTGAACTGCAGTTTTTAGTTTCTCAATATCTGCACCTTTTTTCCCGATGATAATACCAGGACGTGCAGCAACAATCGTTACACGTAAACGTTTTACAGTTCTTTCAATGATGATGTTAGAAACACCAGCATAATAAAGCTCTTTTTTCAAAAATGTTCTGATCTTGTGATCTTCACCTAAAGCTGCAGGAGCAGTTTTAAAGTTAGGGAACCATCTTGATTCCCAGTTACGGTTGATTCCAAGACGTAAACCAATAGGATTAACTTTTTGACCCATACTATTTACCCTCTACTTCTACTAAGATATGTGCTGTTGGTTTTCTAATACCTGAAGCC
>JAMOSE010000098.1 GCA_027063215.1 Sulfurimonas sp.
CCGTAATTTAGGGATGGTGCGGACGAAAGGACTTGAACCTTCACACCTTGCGGCACCAGATCCTAAGTCTGGCGTGTCTACCAATTTCACCACGTCCGCGTGGATAAGTGTTTAATGTCACTTCTGACCTAATAATATAAGAAATGCAGTGGTACGCCCTAAAGGATTCGAACCTTTGGCCTATGCCTTAGAAGGGCATTGCTCTATCCAGCTGAGCTAAGGACGCATCAGAAAAAATATGGTACGCCCGATAGGATTCGAACCTATAACCCTCGGAGCCGAAATCCGAAACTCTATCCAGTTGAGCCACGGACGCTACTATATTTGTTATATTATCAGTTTATTATATTTTAAAAATGGGGTGGGATGCGGGATTCGAACCCGTGACCCCCGGCACCACAAACCAGTGCTCTAACCAGCTGAGCTAATCCCACCATGTCTAAGTTTTAAAATATAAATTGTAATTTAAAGTGGTCGGGGTGAAAGGACTCGAACCTTCGGCCCCCTGGTCCCAAACCAGGTACTCTAACCATACTGAGCTACACCCCGACCTACACATTAAACAAGCAGTTACGCTGATTAATGAGGCGAAATTATAGTCAATTTGATTTGAAATGTCAATAGTATTTGTGAATTTCTTCAAAAAAGATCTATTTTTAAGTATAATTACTCCAATTAAAAGGGAAAGTAGTTTATGAAATTAGCAAGATTTAGCAGGGTAGGGTTTATTTTGGCAGCGGCTGGTTCTGCTGTGGGGCTTGGAAATATTTGGAAATTTCCATATATTGCCGGAGAGTATGGTGGCGGTGCTTTTGTCTTTGTTTATCTTATTACTGTTTTACTGATTGGTTTTTCGATTATGATTGCCGAGATGCTTATAGGCTATCTCGGACGTCGTGATACGGTTAGCTCTTTTGAAGAGCTTGCCCCAACACATAAAAATTTCTGGAAATTTGGTGGTTTTCAAGCACTTGCCGGTCTTTTTATAATGATTTTTTACTCTGTTGTAATTGGATGGATATTTAACTATATTGTTACATCGTTGTTTTATCTGCCGGTCGATGTTAAAGAGGCTGAGAGTGTTTTTACAACTATGCTTCACAGTGATTTTTGGACACAGCTTTTTTATCATACGCTCTCTTTTGTTTTTATCACTTATGTTGTGCATAAGGGGATTAAAGGTGGGATTGAGAAGCTTAACCTCTACCTGATGCCGGCTTTGATGCTGATTTTGGCGGGAATGTTCATCTATGCAACTACACTTGGAGGTTTTTCAAAAGCAGTTGCGTTTATGTTCTCCCCTGACTGGTCTAAAATCAACTCTGAAGCTTTTGTCGTAGCTGTCGGACACGCATTTTTTACACTTAGTCTTGGTATGGGTGCGATTATGACCTATGCAGCTTCACTTCCTAAAGATGCGAATCTTGTCAAGAGTGCATTTTGGGTTGTATTTTTAGATACTACTATTGCCATTGTTGCAGGTTTAATGCTTTTTACATTTTTGTACCAGTATGGTTCAGGACCGGCAAAAGGGCCGGGGCTTGTCTTTATCTCTCTTCCTGCTGCATTTTATGAGATGGGTATAGTTGGAAATATTTTTGCCGTATTCTTTTTCATAGCTCTTGCGTTTGCCGGTCTGACATCTTCTGTCTCTTTAGTTGAGCCGATGGTGCAGTACTTTATAGATAGATTTTCATGGAGCCGTCTTAAAGCTTCACTCTCTATGGGGCTCTTTTTCTGGTCACTTGGTATCTTTGCAATTCTATCGAATATTGATGGTGCTAAAGAGTATCTGACGTGGGGA
>JAMOSE010000099.1 GCA_027063215.1 Sulfurimonas sp.
ACTCTGATTTTTCAAGTGCAAGTTTTATATCTGGATTATATTTACTAGAACATCTTTTTTTTATTTTATACATAAAATGGTTCCAGCTTTTATCTATCTTTTTAATAGTTAAACTTTCTATCTCTCTGCTAAAAGGTATATAATTGCTATGTGCCAAACCATCAATAACAACGACTCTTCCATCATTCTTATTATATTTTTGATACACAACATTAACTGCATTTAAATCTTTTACATATATTTTCTCTGCATACAAATATTTTTTTAGCTGCATCAAAAGATCTATAAATTTTTGTATCTCTTCTTGTGATTGTATATTTCTAAAATAGTAATCTAAAGATTTTGATACATCTGCATCATAGTCTCGTATAAGTTCTACGACCTCACCATCTCCTAAATTTGTCTCTAAAGTTCCATAAAATTGCGCTAACATCTCCCATGATATGCTTTTTTTTTGTAAATATTTATAATAAGCAATCTCTCTTTTTGTCTCTTTATCATTACCTGATATTGTAATTTTTATACACTTTTCATTGTCATCTGGATGGATATAGCAAGCTCTATTTGTTCCAGACGCTATAAGATCTGATTTATCTAATTGGACTTTCACTCAAATCCTTCAAAATTTCACCAAGTTTTGCAAACTGTAAACTATTTGAAAAGAGTCGCTCACACTTTTTTTTGCCTGCATTTTCTATCTTCTTAAGTAGATTTTTATCTTCTTTTAACAGCTCTATTTTGTTTGCCAAATCATCACTACTGCCCACATCAAAAAGAAGCCCTGTCTCTTTGTCGTCTATAATCTCAACCACACCACCACTGTTTGATCCAATAACTGCAGTTTTTACCTGCATAGCCTCGATGAGTACGAGTCCGAATGTTTCGCGTTTTGAAGCCAACACTATTGCATCACAAGCCTGAAAAAAATGATGTGGATTTTTCATAAAGCCTAAAAAATGCACTCTATGTGCTACACCCAACTCTTTTGCTTTTGCCTCAAGTAATTTAATATAGCCCTCTTTCATCTCATGCCCGACAACATAGGCATGCACTTTTTCATCGTCTAGCTTCGCCACAGCTTCTATGAGCAGATGCTGCCCTTTGGCTTCATTAATGCGACCAACCATGCCAACATTAAAATTATCTTCTTGGAGTCCAATCTCCTTTTTAAATGCTTGTAACTCTTGCTCGTTAAGCATCTCTGTTTTGTCTGATCCCATATAGAGCACTTCAATTTTTGGTCGAATATCTTGGGGAATAAATTTCTCCAACTGCTCTTTAACCTGATGGGTAACCGGCAACATCATATCGATATTTTTATATAAAAATCGATGGTAAAAATCATCTTTAAATCGAGTCATTGTCATATTACGCGTTTGTACAAGTTTTGGCTTGCGCTTGGAGAGCAGTTTTGCCAACACAACAAATGCAATATCTTTTGTCCAGTGCAAATGAACAACATCCACATCTTTCTCATCAAAAAGTTGTGCAAGTTTTTTAGCCGCACCATACATTAAAAAATTTGAATTTTTCTCTATCTGAACCACCTGATCTTCTTGAGTATAATAACTTTTCAGTTTAGTGTCACTGTTGATGACAGATATAACATCAAACTCATCTCGTAAAGCCTGAGCAGCACGAACCATATACAACTCCAACCCACCAAGATCCGGGGACATACATAATTCTATTAAAGTTTTTTTATTGTTCATTTGCTTGCATCTCCAACATTAACGCATATTTCATATAAGAACTAAATGCAGAAATAACAGCTACATTCCATCC
>JAMOSE010000100.1 GCA_027063215.1 Sulfurimonas sp.
TTGAACAAAATGTTGTTTATGTAAGTGATGCAGGGATGCCGGGAATTAGCGATCCTGGGCAGACTCTGGTGCGTTACTGTATTGACAACGGTGTAGATTACGATGTACTTCCCGGAGCAAATGCAGTACTGACTGCTTTTGTAGCAAGTGGATTTTGTGAGACACAAATGCTTTTTTTTGGTTTCTTGGATCATAAAGGTAACTCTCGTGCACAGCAGTTACAAGAGGCAATGTATAACGGATATACTACGGTTCTTTATGAGTCTCCACATAGATTGGAAAAACTTTTAGAAGAGATAGCCGCTGTTGATGCAAAACGTAATCTTTTTGTTGCCAAAGAGTTAACAAAAAAATATCAGAGATATCTTCATGGAAATGCAAAAGAGATTTTAGAACAACTACAAAAAAACTACAAAGGTGAATGGGTTGTGGTTATTGATGCCGCACAAGCACATGCAAGCTCGGCTATCAGTGAAAAAGACATCCTCTTACTTGATCTTCCTAAGAAAGTACAAGCAAAACTTATATCAAAAATAACAGGAGAAAATACAAAATCCTGTTACCAACGACTTTTAACCTAAAATTTCTTTGTTCTTTATCGAATGTTTTTGATATATATAGGCTTTGATCTTTGCATTTCTTCTGCAAAAGTACTCAAAAATAACATAATTTTAGATAAAATACACTCATGTTAATTTATGCAAAACAACCAATATACTATTTGATAAAAAACTATCCACAAAAAATAAAAACACTCTATTTGGCAAAAGAACTTGAGAAAAAAGAGTACTCTCGTCTTATGAAAATGGGCTTTGAGATCAAGCGTATTCCTAATGAAGCCGCTGTGAAAATGAGTAAAAATGCCAATCATCAAGGCTTTTTGGCTGAGGTTGAGGATTATCACCTTCATGATTTTAAAACATTTTTAGATAAAGAGTTTATTCTTGTTCTTGCCGGACTTACTGATGTCGGCAATATTGGAGCAATTATTCGCAGTGCCTATGCTTTAGGTGTTGATGCTGTTGTGGCTTGTGGAGTAAAGCGACTTAATATTGAACCGCTTTTACGTACAAGTACCGGAGCACTCTTTGATATGCCATTGGCAGTGGAACATAACATTCACAATGTTTTAAATGATCTTAAAATGTCAGGATTTACTTCTTATGGTGCAGATATGGGCGGTGTTGATATTCGTAATGCAAAGATCGAAAAAAAGAGAGTACTGGTTTTAGGAAATGAGGGGGAAGGACTTACTGCACGGGTAAGTTCTAAGTTAGATAAAATTGTAAGTATAAAGATGGCACATGATTTTGATTCACTCAATGTGAGTGTAGCAGGGGCAATTTTGATGGATAGGATGAGATATGAGTGAAAGTTTGGAACGACTAAAAGAGATCGGTGCACAAAAGATATATGATGATACGCATATACCGGTTGGGCATATAGAATCTATACTCTATGAAAATTTTAAAAGTTTGAGTAAACTGCAGTTTTTAGGTTTTATATCAATTATCGAACGTGAATACGGGTATGATTTAAGTGAACTTCGAGACAAAGGTTTAGCTTATTTCAATGAATTAGATGCCAATAAAAATGTTGTAATCAATGAGTCAATTTATAAAGCACCAGCAAACAAAAAAAGTTTTATGTTTGTTTATATAGCATTTGCAGTGATTATATTTGTTACAGTAATGGTCTATACTATGGGATCTTCAGAAGAAAATTCCAATGCTCTTGCTTTAGAAAACAAAGTAATCAAAGAGGTGAAACAAAATCTTTTTATTGATAAAAATGAGAGTAACAGTAGTGATAATATGCAACTTCAAGATGAAAAAATGCTGCAAGAGGATGACAATATTTCTGCTCAATTGGATGTCAATAGCAGTGAAAATGTAAACGAAGAAGAATTACAAGAAGAACCACCGGCTATTATCGAACATAAGCTTGAAATTATTGCAAAGAAGAGAGTTTGGTTGGGTTATATTGATGTAACAGAAAATAAAAGATATCAAAAAACTTTTAAAGGCAGTTTGAAACTTGATCCTTCAAAAGCATGGTTGCTCTATTTTGGTCATGGTAATGTAGAAATTACTGTTGATAACGAGGTAAAAAAGTTTCATGATAGAAGTACATTACGACTTTATTATAAAGATGGAGAGATTCGTAAAGTATCACTGCAAGAGTTTAAGCGTTTAAACAGAGGTAGAAAATGGTAAAAATTCTTTTTCTAACTCTATTATATAGTACTGTACTGCTTAGTCAAGAGAATCCTCTTTCGCTGAAGATACAAAGTTTTTTGAGCGAGAAAACATATAAAGAAAACAAAGGTTTTGTTGATGTTATATTTGAACCACAGTCTGCTTTTTATAAAAACGGTAGAGTGAATGCATTAAAAGTTGTGCAGACTCTAAAAGAGAATGGTTTATTACATCTCTACTTTAAAAAACCGCAAGAGTTTCGCTTACATTTTAAAACAAGTGGCTATCCTCTTTTCTTTGTTAAAATTATGAGTGACACGCTTCGTAATATTGGTTATTATCGTTATGTTACAACAGCTTCAAATCTTGATGTTTCAGAATTTACATGGAGTATAGGCTTGACTTCTGAATATGTAACCGATCCTTTGGCATTAGAAGCAGAACTGGCTAAAAGTTCTTGTAAAATCATAGATATTCAAAGAAATACTTCAAAAGAGTGGACCTATGTTATTGATATGACACATGCTCAGTTACATGTACCTGTATTAAAGAAAGAAAAAGTAAAGCTAAAGCGTTCTTTATATGCACATTGGTTAAATGTTTCAAAGATTAGTAAACTCAAAATGAGTAGTTCAAATCGTAACCAGTGGCATCCGTACATTGCTTATTATGATAGTTCGCTGCATTTAATAAAAATTATGAAAAAAGAGCAGGTTTCTCGTAGTTTATCTTTAAATATACCAAAAGATACAACATATATTAAAGTTTCTGATCTCTATACACTGAAAAATGTACGGGATCCTTTAATCTTATATCCAAGTGGAATACGCTAGTTTTTTAGATATGTTATCTTATTGTAAATATTTTTTGCTAAAATGGCATTAGACTTCTTGCAAAACTCCTATACGTCTCAACATATTGTAGGAGTTTTGCAAGAAGTCTATTAATATTTTTAATAGGGCTGAATATGTTTGATGAGTTTACATTTAATAGAGTTGAGAGACTTCCAAAGTATGTCTTTGCAGAAGTTAATGAGATAAAAATGGCAGAACGCCATGCAGGTAAAGATGTTATAGATTTTTCTATGGGGAATCCTGATGGACCAACCCCTGAACACATACGAGATAAACTTATCGAATCAGCCCAAAAAACAAAAACACATGGATACTCTACTTCAAAAGGTATTCCAAAACTGCTCAAAGCTATAGCAGACTGGTATGAACGTCGTTATGATTGTGTGTTAGACCCAGAAACAGAGTGTGTAGCTACTATGGGTTCAAAAGAGGGGTATGCACATCTTACGTATGCGATAACAAATCCTGGTGATGTTGCAGTTGTCCCAGATCCTACGTATCCTATTCATGAGTATTCATTTATTTTAGCAGGTGGAAATGTTATCAAATTTGGAATAGAATTTGATGAACATTATCGTCTTGATGAAGATAAGTTCTTTGAAAACTTAGAGAAGGTCTTTAAAGAGAGTTCACCAAAGCCAAAGTATGTACTTGTTAATTTTCCACATAATCCGACAACAGCAACAGTAACACTTGAGTTTTATGAAAGATTGGTTGCGATGGCAAAAGAGAAACGTTTTTATGTCATTAGTGACATCGCTTATGGTGATATTACATTTGATGGGTATAAAACGCCATCAATTATGCAGGTAAAAGGTGCAAAAGATGTAGCTGTGGAGTCTTTTACGCTTTCAAAATCTTACAATATGGCTGGATGGCGTGTTGGTTTCTTTGTAGGAAATCCAAAACTTATCGGTGCATTGCAAAAGATTAAATCATGGTTAGATTATGGAATGTTTACGCCTATTCAGGTTGCTGCAACTGTGGCTTTAAATGGTGATCAGCAGTGTGTAAGAGATATCACAGAGAAGTATAATCATCGTCAAGAAGTTTTAATTGAGGCATTTGGCCGTGCGGGTTGGCATATAGAAAAAAATGAAGCGACAATGTTTTCTTGGGCAAAGATCCCAGATTGTGTAGCGCATTTGGGATCGTTGGAGTTTTCAAAACGTCTGCTTACTGAAGCAGGTGTTGCCGTGGCTCCGGGAATTGGTTTTGGTGAGTATGGTGAGGGCTATGTACGTATTGCACTTATTGAAAATGATAACCGTATCCGTCAGGCTGCAAGAAATATAAAAGAGTTTTTAAAGCAGTTTGAAGGCTGTAATCAAGAGGGCAAAAAGTAATGATAAAAGTTGGAATTATCGGTGTTGGAACAGTTGGAACAAGTGTAGCAAATATCTTAAAAGAGAATGCTGATGTAATCAGTGCCCGTGCAGGTCGTAACATTATTGTCAAAAGCGGTGTTGTTAAAAACCTAAACAAAGATAGAGGTCTTGATATTACCTTAACAGATAATGTAGATGACATCTTAAATGATAAAGAGATTGACATTGTTGTTGAACTTATGGGTGGTGTTGAGGAGCCTTTTAAGGTTGTTAAACGTGCACTTGAGGCTGGAAAAGCAGTTGTTACTGCAAACAAAGCACTCCTTGCATACCATAGATATGAACTGCAGGATATTGCCAAAGATCAGGCCTTTGAATTTGAAGCTTCAGTAGCTGGCGGTATTCCTATTATTAATGCTCTTCGTGATGGACTCTCTGCAAATCATATAGAGTCTATTATGGGGATCATGAACGGTACATGTAACTATATGATGACAAAGATGACCAATGAGGGTGTAGCGTATGATGCAATTTTAAAAGAGTCTCAGGAGTTAGGGTACGCGGAAGCTGATCCGAGTTTTGATGTAGGTGGTTATGATGCTGCACATAAACTTCTTATTTTGGCAAGTATTGCTTATGGCATTGATGCAAAACCAGAAGATATCCTTATAGAGGGTATTGAAAATGTTACTCAAGATGATATCGCTTTTGCCAAAGAGTTTGGTTATGCTATCAAACTTTTAGGAATTGCAAAAAAAGATAAAAATGAAGTAGAACTGCGTGTACATGCCTGTCTAATTAAGCAAGAGGAGATGATTGCAAAGATTGACGGTGTTATGAATGGTATCTCTGTTGTCGGCGATAAAGTAGGTGAGACACTCTACTATGGACCGGGTGCCGGTGGTGATGCAACAGCTTCGGCAGTTGTTGCAAACATCATAGATATTGCAAGAAGTGGAAAATCTACACCTATGCTTGGTTTTAACCGCCCAATGGAGGGTAATACCCTTACACTTAAACCAAGTGAAATGATTGAGAGTAAATACTACCTTCGTGTTAATGTAACAGACAGAACAGGGGTACTTGCAAAGCTGACTAAAATCTTTGAAGAGCATAATATCTCTATAGAGACAATGTTGCAACGTCCAAGTGATAATGGGAGTGCAAACCTTCTTATATCTACACATCTGGCAGTTGAAAAAGATATTCAGGCAATGATGAGTACACTTGAATTGCTTGACTTTGTTCATACTAAACCTGTGATGATCAGGATCGTATAGAGTAGGTAAATGAAAATTTTAATTACTGGCGCAAGTAGCGGTATAGGTGCTGAATTTGCCCGCCAGTATGCCTCTTTAGATAATGAATTCTATTTACTAGCTAGAAGAGAAGAAAAACTCCAAGACCTTAAAAATGAACTACAAAACAGATGTCAAAACATCACTCTTATTATTGTAGATGTTCGTGACTTTGAAGCACTGCAGCAGAAATTGCATGAACTGCAGAGCTTTGATATGGTTATACTCAATGCCGGTATATCGCTAGGACATACACATACAAATATACCAACTATAGCAGAGTTTAAAAATCTTTATGATGTCAATGTACTCTCACAACATGCTGTTTTGGAAGTAGTATTGCCAAAGATGCAAGAGCAAAAAAGCGGAAAAATAGTTTTTATATCTTCACTCTCTTCACTTTTTACAATGCCAAGTGCAAAAGTTTATGCTTCATCAAAAAGAGCACTCAATGCTTATGCTGAGGGAATACGCTACAAATACAAAAAAGATGGAATCAAAGTAATAACAATACTGCCAGGATTTATAAAAAGTGAACTGACTGATAAAAATGATTTTACGATGCCGTTTTTACTTGATACTGATAAGGGTGTACAAATGATGAAGAGAGCAATTGACAAAGGTAAAGAGTTTTATGCTTTTCCACTTAGATTTTATTTAATCATTCGCTTATTGAATTTACTACCATTATTTATTAGAAAAAAAATTATAAAATTTTATAAAAGATAGTTATATGATTTTGCGAAAATTAGAAGGCGGATTAGAAAAGAACTAAATCTTGTTGATAATCCTATAGTATTTTACAAAGCAATCCTTAAGTAAAGTTTTATTGTTGAAGCAGCAAGAATCTTATAGCTGTTTTTATGCTAAGGCAAGGCTTGTCGCTACTCTATACAAGTGTGCAGATTGTAAAAACTGCTAGAAATACGCTATAATATACATATATAAATATATGGAGATAGATATGATAGAACTAGGTATATCTCAAGCACAGTCACAATTTACAAAAATATTAAATAAACTAGTCGTTATTGTAGATAAAAAGTCTCATAAAAAACGGGCAGTAATTTTGCCTTATGAAGAGTATCAAGATTTGGTGAGCCGAGCGGCTGACAAAGAGGGGCTTAAAAAAGGGAGTTTTTCAAAATTTACCGGTATGCTTGATGACTCTTTTAAAACTGATGATGCACGATATAATGCGATAGTCAAATGAAAATCTTTGTAGATACAAATATATTTTTAGATCTTCTTTTAGAGCGAGCAAACTACGAAGATGCACTTGTCATTTTAAACAGTGTAGAAGCGAATCTTTTTGAGGGTGTTGTTTTGGATATTACACTGCTTAATATTGATTATGTGGCGAGAAAACAGGTTAAAGATATTCGAACATTTTTAAGACTTATCAATGATATGTTTGAAGTTGTTGGAGCTAACAACAAGAGTGTTTTAGAAGCTTTATACTTAAAAAACAGTGATTTTGAAGATAATTTACAATATATCTGTGCAAAAGAATCTGCTGCAGAGTGTATAATCAGTAATGATAAAGAGTTTCTTAAAGTCGATGTAGAAGTATGTAGTAGCAGTGATTTTGTAAAAATATATATAGATTAGAGTGCGTTAAATATCTTAGTTTATAGCTTGGCTTCCATCACTCTTAAGCCAAAGAATTGTAAACTATCTTACTTAATTGTAAAACTATAAATTTTTGAACATAGTTACTGGGAGAGCAAAAAAATGGAAAATATAGAGACGATAGACAGCGTATGTACCTACTGTGGTGTCGGTTGTGATATTGCTGCTGATGTTGATGTCAAAGAGAATAAAATCAAGAAAATTTTTGCGCATCCTGATGGGGTAGTTTCTCAAGGAAAACTTTGTATAAAAGGAAAATACGGCTTTGATTTTGTGGATTCACCGGATCGTCTTAAAATTCCTCGCATTAAAAAATCTTGGTTGGAGAAAAATCCCCAAATAAAAGAGCAGATAAAAGATAGTTTAGTTGATCTGGATAAGACTTGGTATGAGACAGATTTGAATGCTGCTACAACTGCCTGTGCCATGAAGATGAAAGAGACACAATCGAAGTATGGACGTAAATCTATCTGCTCTATCGGTGGTGCACGAACATCATGCGAATCTTCATACCTTTTTCAAAAATTCACTCGCCATACACTTAACTCTCCGCATGTAGATAACTGTGCACGTGTCTGTCACTCTCCATCACTCAGCGGTATGCGAGTGACCATCGGTGAGGGTGCAGCGACAAACCCTTACAATGATATCTATAATTGTGAATTTATGATTGTTATAGGCTCCAACACAACAGAAGCGCATCCTATCATTGCAAACCGTATACTTGATGTAGCACGCGAGCATGATAATTTGGCTGTTTTTGATGTACGTGAGATCAAACTGCACAGATTTGCAAAGTATAAAGTCATTATGCCACATGAAGCGAACCTTTTGACTCTTAATATGCTTGCCTATGTTATTATTGATGAAGAGCTTTATGACGAGAGCTTCTTGGCAGACAGAACAGCAGGTTTTGAAGCGTTTAAAGAAAAAATTATGAGTGATCCCTACTCCAATCCTGATTTCTATAATGATATAGAGGGCTATGAGTACCTCAGTAAAAAGATTCGCAAGGTAGCCCGTGAGTATGCACTGAAAAAGTCGATGATTTTTTGGGGACTTGGCATTACGGAACATCTTGACGGATCGTACGCAGTAATGGCAATGGTACATTTAGCATTGATGACAGGAAACATTGGAAAGAGTGGTGCTGGTCTTATGCCACTTCGTGGACAGAATAATGTGCAGGGAGCCTGTGATATGGGGATGCTCCCTTATTATGATCCGGATTATCAGAGTCCCAAAGAGATTGGGCTGATGACACCACAACTTGTTGATGAGATGTTAGAAGAGAGAGTGAAAGTTGTGCTCAACATTGGTGAAGATCTCACGCATATTCATCCAAATCTCAACAAAATAGATCGTGCTTTTGAAAAGCTTGATATGATCTTTGTCCAAGAGCTCTTTATGACAGATATTGCACAGCGTGCAGATATTGTTGTGGGGGTAAAATCTGCTTATGAAAAGACAGGGGTCTATGTTAATGCGATGCGTCGTCTGCATCTTTCACAACCGCTTGTCAAGTCTGATCTGCCTGATGATTGGGAAGTTTTGCAGATCTTGGATAATAAAATGGGTGGTGATGCAAACTATAAATCGAGCAAAGAGGTATGGCAAGAGGTACAGCGTGTGGCATACAGACGCTTTAGCGGAGCAGACTACCATCGTCTTGAAAAACACAGAAAACGTGGTCTGCAGTGGCCTGTGCACACTGAAGATACACCTATCTTGCATCAGCTTGATTTTAGAACAGATGACGGACTGGGGCATTTTAAATACAATCAGTACAAACTGCGTGGTATGATCAAAGAGATAGTGGATAAAAAACTTACAGGCTATCATCTGAGTACAGGCCGTACTTTGGCACACTATAACAATGCTGCACAAACATCAAAAAGTGAAAAACTGATGAGTCGTTATGATAAAGATATTTTGCTTGTATGTGAAGAGGATGCGGCTGATTTTACGAGTGAGAAGGTGATTTTAAAGAGTGCATTTGGTGAGACAACACCACTTAGGGTTAAGTTTACGGACAAAGTGCAGCCAAAAACGCTCTTTGTCACTTTTCATCATGCAAAAAGTCGTGTTAATGCGCTTTTTGGAGATGCATGCGATGAAGTAATTTTAACTGCTGCATTTAAAACGATTAAAGTAGAGGTTATAAACTGTTAGTATGAGCAGAGCAAAAGGAGATATTGCAGAAAATAAAGCTGTCGATTTTCTTTGTGATAATGGCTATATAATAGTAGATAGAAATGTTTACTCCCGTTTTGGAGAGCTTGATATCATTGCTTTGAAAGAGGATGTTTTACACTTTGTTGAGGTTAAAAGCGGTGAAGATTATGAAAAAGCAATCCAAAACATTACCCCTTCAAAACTCTCAAAACTGATAAAAACAGCATATGTATATATGAAAAAAGAGCATTATACAGGTGATTATACTTTTGATGCTGTCATTGTTATTCCTGATGCTATAGAGTTTGTGCCAAACATTACACTTTAATCTTTTTGATGCAGATCTGCTTCATCCAAGATTGTAAAGAAACCAGAAGGTTCCAAAACACCAAATGTTGCAAAGATAATTTTGCCGTTTTGATCTAAAAAGTAGTGACGAGGTGCTCCAAACTTCTCAAATTTATCGGGAATAGTATGCTGATCTCGTGAGAGATAGATAAGAATATAATCTTTTTTAAGTCTATCCATAACATTTTTTTGAGAAAGTGTTTTCTCTTTAAATATCTTACAAAATTTACATTTGTCTGCACCAATAAAAAGGTAGATGTTTTTATGCTCTTTTTGTGCAAGTTTAACACCTTGATCATAGTTGTGGATCCATGAGTCTGTCTCATATGCAAAGAGTGATATTACAAAGGTAAGTAGCAAAAATAAAGTTTTCATGCCACTATTGTATATATTTATTTTTAAAATAAAATTATTTATTTATCATGTTATTTATTATTAATAAATATAATAGTATAATTGCATAATATATTATATTTACTATAAGGAATTCTTATGACAAGAAGATTGTCTTGGTGGATGGGTGGAATCTTAATGTCTTTCCTTCTGCTTTTTACTTTTTCAGTATTTGGTGCTGATCGTCCTATTGGTGCATCAACATATGTACCGTATTATGCAGGGATTCTTTTTGGAATGGATCCAAAAGAGTATACCTATCTTCAAGAGATAGAAAAGGCTGGTGCATGGGAAGGTGTAATGCTTTTAGGTGCACTTGTCGGTGGTTTTATTACCTCTGTTTTTGTTACAAAAACATTTCGTATCAGTGTTATTCCAGCAGGCTGGAAAGCGTATAAAAATAACTCTGTAGTTTCTCGTCTTCTTTGGAGCTTTTTTTCAGGATTTTTACTTATTTTGGGTGCACGTTTGGCAGGAGGCTGTACATCAGGACACTTTATGTCAGGTATGAGTCAGACTGCATTTAGTTCTATGATCTTTGGTGGAGTTGTACTTGTAACACTGCTTGTTACGGGTAAATATTTCTATAAGAAAAATGAGGAGTCATAATGAGTGAATATTTTAATTTTGTACTCTCTCGTACAGAGGAGATGTTCAATATTGTCCAAAATGAAGGACATGGCTCTTTTTGGCTTGTATTTTTGATAGGTATCGTTTTTGGCGGGATTATTCAATATACACGTGTTGATAAGTTTGAAAAGATTGCCGGTTTTGCAATGGGAAAAGATACGATTATTCCTAAAATGCTCTTTTTAGCGATTGGTATTACAAGTATTGCTCTTTATTTTGAGATCAAAATGGGATATGCTTCTTTTCATGTAAAACCGATGATACTCTCTGGTCTTATTATCGGTGGTATTATTTTTGGTATTGGTATGGCTATTATGGGTAAATGTCCGGGAACGGGACCTATCTCTATTGCTGAGGGGCGTGTTGATGTTGCTGTGGGTGCTGTTGGTGGTATTTTTGCAGGATGGATCTTTACAAAGTATTATGACGTTATTTTTAAGCCACTGATGGGACCATCGCTTGGAAAAGAGACACTTATCAGTGTTGCGGGTGAGAGTGCTACAATGTGGGTATTTATCTATGGAATTGCTTTGATTTTAATTGCAATTATTATTCCTAAGATGGAGCTTTTTGATGAAGGTGATATCGAAAAACTTGATGATGCTGATCGTCCCGACATTAAAGCTGCAAAAGATGATGAGAAGTTTGAAGTAGTCAAGTAAGCAATTATTAGACTTCTTGCAAAACTCCTATATGTCTCAACACATTATAGAGAGTTTTAATCAAGGCAGATGTTCAAAGGCGTAGCCAAAGCTACGGTTTTGGTTATCTAACGCAGAGTAAAGCTCTCTAT
>JAMOSE010000101.1 GCA_027063215.1 Sulfurimonas sp.
TGATTTTATTGTTAGTTTTTATACTAATAGAAAAAAGCCGACAGTTGGTCACAATGACACCTACTTCAAAAAAGAAGCTTCTAATGCCGACTTTGATAAAGCAATTATACCACAAAAAGAAGAAAAAAATCTAATAGCACAACATAACCTAACAGCAGATAATGTTAAATTTGCAGATAAACAAGGTGGACTAGCAGTACCAAGTTTAGCAGTAACAAAAAAAGAAACTCCACTAGATGGCTACGGAGAGGTTACATTACTAGGCGATAAGAATATGATAACTCCATCAAGAGATACTAAAACTTTTGGTGCAGATATTTACAGTCCACGATACCCAAAAGTAGAAAAAAAATTATCACATAAAGCAGTTAGAAATATTGAAGATGATTTAGGTAAATACCACGATTTAGTAGGTAATGGTAGTTATATAGATGCCGATAATCTGATAGATGATTTAGGCTTAAAAATGAAATTTCTTGAAAGCAAAGGACATAAGAAAGATAAAGTTTTAAAATACGATGCACCAAAAAAAGAAAATATTGAAATTGCAAAAACATTTAAAAGTTTTTATGAAGATGGGAAATTAAATAGAGACTATGCAAACGATGATAAATTCATAGAAAAGACAAAAGAGTTTTTAAGAAATAAAATAGGCGATGATATAAACGATTGGAGTGAAACTGAAATACAAAGAGTAGCGAAAACTTATGCAGGCACTATGAAAGATACATTAAGAAAAATGGAAAAAGGGAAAAAACCAGATTTTTATGCAACACGCTCAAATGTATCAAAAATTATAGACAAAAAATATAATCAAGAGTTTAAAGATTATGTAGATGATTATTATAAACAGCACGGAGCAGAAGAAAAAATTTATAACGGTACAGATAGAAACGGCAGACAGAAATGGATAGACCACAACATAGATAATGTAGTTAAAGAACTAAAAAAAGATTTAAGAGGTGGTGAGGGTTACGATTATGGAATGGGAAGTATAAGAGCATTACACACACCACAGTTTAAAACACTAGCACAGATACTAAAAGCAAAAGATAAGCTTGTTTCTAAAGAAGAGTTTGAAGTAGTTAAAAAAGAGGTAGAGGATGAATATTTTAAAATATCTGATGCTTTTAGTAAGCATACAGGAAACAACAGTTTTTCAAATGATACACTAAAAGGAATTTTATTAGAAATTGCAGATACTCCACTTGATAGAGTATTAAATGAGTACGGAATTAAAGACCTACCAAAAAGCATAAAAGACGATATTGAAAATCTAAAAACAGCAATGCAACAAATGCCGACTGAATATTTTGAAACTAATATACTTAGAAAAGTTGATTTAGGAGAATTTAAAGTAGCTTTAGTGCCAAATGGAACAAGCAAAGAAACAATAGAAATTCTAAAGAAAAAAGGATTAAAAGTATCTAAATATAATCCTAAAATAGATGGTGCAAGAGCCGAGAAAATAGCAAAAGTAGCAGAAAAAGAGGGAATTTTATTTGTTAATCCTACTCACACAATGGCAGGAGCGTTCGCAGGTGGAAGTGATACAGTTATAAATCAAAGAGACTATAACGGAGATGGAAAATCAGACATCATGGATATTTTAATTGGTGCAGGTATAGGAGCAGTTGGAATAAATGCACTCAAAAAAGCAGCACCTAAACTCTTTGAAGAAGAAGCAGGCGGATTTAAAGCAGGGCTATTCGCAGGAAGCAAAGCAAAAGGTTTTAAAGAGGCAGAGAAAGCAGGAAAAAAATTCG
>JAMOSE010000102.1 GCA_027063215.1 Sulfurimonas sp.
TTAATAAGTTTTTATAATTATTATCATTTGATAAGATAATCTTAAATATTGTAAACTATAATTAGAAAAATATATTAAAGGTTTTATAATGCAATTTTTAGATGAAGATTTATATGAAGCTATAAAAAACTATATTCCAAAAGTAAGTGAATATGTTAACTCTCATGGTGGCGGTATTGAACTCTTAGGAGTTAAAGATGGGACAGTTTATATCAAACTTATAGGGGCTTGTGGCGGCTGTTCTATGAGTCTCATGACTACAAAAATGGTAGTACAAAAAAAACTGCGAGAACTTATCCACCCTGCCCTTAATGTCATCAATGTTGATGGTACACCTGAAAATGCAATGCCTCAGGATGCCTATACGGGATCAAAAAAAGAAGAAGAAGAACAAGAAGTTCAAGACAAAAAACATGGTGTGATTGATAACCTAAAACATATAGTAGGATTGTAAGATGCTTATAGATTATGCGGATAAAGCACTCACACAAAAATACCAACTTATGGCACAAACCATTATTCCAAGACCTATTGCTTGGATACTCACGCAAGATACAAAAGGGACTCTTAACATTGCTCCTTTTAGTTACTTTATGGGGCTTAGTTCAGAGCCACCTACAATGGTGGTAAGTATCGGTCACAAAAGTGACGGAACGCAAAAAGATACACTCAAAAATCTACGTGAAACAAAAAAATGTACTATTTGTATGGTTGATGAGTCACTCCTGCAAAAGATGCATTTTTCTTCAAAAGAGCTAGAGAGTTCTGTAAATGAAGCTGAACTTTTTGAGATAGAAACAGAGCAGATCTTAGAAGATTTTCCACCCCTTGTCAAAGGGACACCCAGTGCATTTTTTTGTACCCTGCACCAAGAGATAGATCTCAAAGGCTCTCAAACAATTCCTATGATTGTAGAGATAAAAGAACAGTATATTGATGATGCTATTATCACTGATCACGAGAAAATCACTCTTGATTATGAACCCCTTGCACGTGTTGGTAAAAGCTATGCACTGCTTGGTAAAAAGATAACACCTCCTAGCATTCCGTAATGAACGATTATATTCTTTTTAGTGCTATTACCTTTGTACTCTCTACCCTCTTCTCTATGGGAGGAGCAGGTGCCGGGGTAGCCATTATTCCTATTCTGCACTTCTTAGGACTTGACTTTACAGTAGCAAAAGCAGTTGGTCTCTTTGCCGGAGCTTCAACTACTATCACTTCAAGTGTTATGAACATCAAACGCAAAGCAATAGAGTATAGCTTTGTAGCACCTATTGCAGTTATGATGCTCATTTTTGCTCCACTTGGAGCATACAGTAGTAACTTTATCAATGAAGAGTATGTAAAATTTTTCTATATGATTATGCTCTTTTATTCTGCAAGTATGATGATGTTTGGAAAGAAAAAGGCTCTTTTTCATGTCACATCGAAACTTCCTCTCTTTTTTGTTGGAGCTCTTGTCGGTTTTCTTTCAGGACTTTTGGGTGTCGGTGGGGGAAATATCTTAATACCTTTACTTGCTCTACTTGGGTTTGAACCTAAAAAAGTAGCAGTTGCAGTAAGCTTTGTTGTTCCATTCTCAGCACTTGGAAGTTTTTTCACCTACGCTTCTTATGTCTCTCTTGATTGGATCTTACTCCTGTGTGTAGCACTCTCCGCAATTACAGGTGGCTATATAGGTAACTATATGATGCACTTTAAACTCAAACAGAGTCATATCAAAAAATTGATGGCACTTATTCTCTACAGTTT
>JAMOSE010000103.1 GCA_027063215.1 Sulfurimonas sp.
AACAAAGAGTATGACAGCTATGCAAATCCAAATGATACTGCTATGCAAAGTGATGTCTCTGATCAACTCTACGGTGTAACATTTACACAAAAATATAAAAATCACAACATTACGCTAAAAGCTGAAAGAAGTGATTATGAAAGAAAAGAGATAGGTACCGTAGCCTCTTGGGGTGTAGAAAATGTCAAAAAGTTTGAAGGAACTAAAGATAATTTTGAACTTATGGACAAGATACAGTACAATAAAAAGGACTTCTTTTTACTCGGTATGGGTATGAGCAGTGATGAAGTCGAGTACACGCTGACAAATGATGAAACGCACAAGAAAACAAACAGAGATAAATTTATCTATGCTACAAATTCCAATAAGATTTCAAGTTTGGTACTCACAGAGAGCATCAGACACGATAACTATAATAACTTTGAAAATAAAACAACCGGAAAGATTGGTATAAAATATAACTTTACAAAAGATTTGTATGCCACATCAAATGCCGGTACCGCTTATAATGTTCCAAATATTATGCAGGAACTCAATCCATGGGGCGGAACAAATTCAGACTTAAACCCTGAAAAAACAAAAAGTTTTGATGTTAGTTTTGGATATAAAAACTTTCAAGCTACATACTTTTACAACAAGATTGACAATCTGATAGAATGGTATGATCCCGATGGTTGGGGTGGCACACCTGCTATCTATAAAAACTTAGATGGAGAAAGTATCTTTAAAGGCTACGAGTTTACCTATACTCAAGATTTTGCACAGAGTATATATGTAACACTCAATTACAACATACTAAGCGCAAAAGACAAAAACGGTAAAGAGTTAGCAAGAAGACCACATACAACTTTTAAAGCATCTATAAATTATTATGTAAATGATGACTTTAGTATAAGTGCCTATGGTGAATATATTGGCGAAAGATTTAACGGAGCTGACAAATCCGGTGTACAGACAGGACGCTATACAGTTGTCAATCTTGCCTCTAACTACGATGTAAACAAAAACTTTGCAGTATATGCTAAAATAGACAATCTGTTTGATAAAAAATATCAGGTAGTAGATGGCTATGCCACTGCTCCACTTAGCGGATATATTGGACTAAAAGCGAAATTTTAGGAGATAAACTTGTATATAAAAATCTTTCTCTTCCTTCTTATTTTTGTATTTACTGCTATGGCAAAAGAGAGAATTATCTCTCTAAGCCCCTCCATTACAGAGATTATCTATGCGCTTGATGCAGGAGATGAACTTGTAGCAACATCTAGCTATTCACTCTATCCAAAAGCAGCGCAAAAACTCCCTGTTATCGGCGGTTATACGAATCCAAATATTGAAAAGATCATTGCACATAGTCCTACTTTGGTTATTGGGCAAAGTTTTAATGCTCGTACTTTAGAAATGCTCAAATATTTTCACATAAAAACAGTGCAACTCAGACTCAAAACTCTGCAAGATATAAAAAAATCTATAGCCCTTTTAGGGAAAACAGTTTCAAAAACAAAAGAAGCTAACAAACTTCTAACAGATATAACAAAAGCCATTAAAAGTATCAAAAAAACAAAAAAACCACACTCTGTACTTATTGTTTACGGACTCAAAGAGGATCTTCGAAGTGGTATTTATGTAGCCGGAGATGATATTTTTTTTAATGACATCATCAAACTCACCGGAAATACAAATGCCTACAAAGATGATGCCATTAGCCAACCGGTTCTCAATTATGAAAACATCATAGCACTCAATCCCGATCAAATCATCATCTTGCACTCTCACGCAACAGAACCAAATGTGAATGTCAAAAGGGCTCTTGCAAACTGGTATGCTCTTCCGACAAATGCAGCAAAAAACAAAAAAATCTCCATAGTTGACGAAGATTATCTGTATATTCCATCCCAAAGAGTAGCACTTACCATCAAACGACTCTCACTTGAGATGTATAATGATTGAACTGCAAAAGCTCAGCTGTTTTTATGAAGATCAGACTATTTTAGAAAATATCTCACAAAAATTTCCAAAACATTTAAGCATTTTGGGAGCAAACGGTTCTGGAAAGAGCACCCTTGCAAAAGCACTTTGCCATCTCACTCCCTACCGTGGAATAATTTTACTTGATAACAAAAGAGTAGAGCGCTACAGTGCAAAAGCGTTAGCGAAAAAAATAGCCTACATTCCCACAAAACTGGAATTTTATGATGAATTTTTAACAGTTGGAGAGTTTGTTCTGCTGGGCAGATTTGCGCACAAAGAGAGCTTTTTTGACTACACTCAAAAAGATAAAGAGATTGCGCAAAACTACATAAAGCTTTTAGGCTTACAGCATTTTTCACGCCAAAGGCTCAACTCTTTAAGCTCTGGGGAGACTGCTCTTGTACTCATTGCTCAAGCACTCACGCAGGAGAGTCAGATTATCATCTTTGATGAGCCAACGGCAAATCTTGATCCAAAAAATGCCAAAATCGTAGCAAAACATATCAAAGACTTAAAACAAACACACCAAACAGTTTTAATAACACATGATATTCATCTGGCACACTTTATAAACAACCCTGTCCTGTTTCTAAAAAATAAAACAGCCCACTACTTTGAAGAATATTTTTTTACTGACGAAAATCTAAGCAAACTCTATGATGTGCCTATCAAATCTCTGGCGGTACAATATGATTAGGCTGTTTATTTGGTTTGTTCTCCTTTCAATTCTTCTGATCTCCCCTTTTTTAGGTGCTGTTGATCTGCATTTAAAAGATATTTTTCACAGTAGCTCACTAAGCGCACAGATATTTTACGAGCTACGACTTCCACGTGTACTTTTTACCTTTTTTGCCGGCACTATTTTAGCACTCAGTGGACTGCTTTTTCAAACCCTCTTTCGCAATCCGCTTATGACACCTTACACACTTGGTATATCAAGCGGAGCAACGCTTGGAGCTGGAATTGCGATAAAACTGGGAATGGGAAGTCTGCTTTTTGGCATAGGAGCTGTCAGTCTTTTTGGATTTTTTGGAGCAATGCTGACAATATTTTTACTACTCTACCTTTCACAGTTTTTACGAGGCTCACAGCAGAGTTCCCTCCTGCTTTTAGGCATTGCTCTTTCACTTTTTTATACTTCTGCCCTTATGCTTATTTTTTATCTGGGCAATACTGTTCAAAATGATATGCTCATTCGTTTTACGATGGGATCGCTCTCTATTATCGGTTGGAATGATCCACTCCTTTTAGGACTAATTGCAGCATTGCTTACGCTTGCTATTTATGCTTATCGTTTTGAGTTACAACTTCTGGGCATTTCAGAGGAGAGTGCAAAGCTCAAAGGTGTAGAGAGTAAAAAAGTAACACTTTGGCTCTTAAGTTTTGCCTCTTTGGCTATTGGAGTGCTTGTTAGTATCTCTGGACCGATTGGCTTTATCGGACTGATTGTGCCCCATATTGTTACGAAGATTTACCCTTTAACCATAGAAAAACGCATCATAAAAACAGCGCTTTTTGGTGGATTTTTTCTTGTGTTGTGTGATACGATTACACGGGCACTGCCAACACAAAGCGAACTGCCTATTGGCATCATCACCGCCCTTATCGGCGGACCGTTTTTTATCTATCTCATCATCTCACGCAGACAGTGATACATTAACCTAAATTATGCAATAATTAAAAAAATTAAAAAGGTTCCATTATGCCAAAACAAATATCTAGACGTAAATTTTTAAAAAGTGCAATTGCATTGAGTACTCTGCCACTTATTGCCAGTGCAGAACAAAAAAAGACAAAAGAGAGCCTGAAATTTATACATATCACTGACTCACACATGGATCTTGCAGATAATGATTCAGTAGATGCACTCAAACTTGCTGTAAACTTTATCAACAAAAACTATTCGGATTTAGACTTCGTGCTCTTTGGTGGAGATAACTTTAACAACAATGTTGCGGGTGATAAAGATGCGCTTATCTTTAAAAAAATTTGTGACAAGCTAAAAATGCCATACTATGCAGTACGAGGGAACAAAGAGTCTTCTCCAAAAGGTGATAATGAGATCAGCCTTGCAGCATTTCAAAAGATGTTTGTAAATGATCGTGAAGTAAAAACATCTGCTAAAGATTGGCTTTTAGAGAAAAAAGGCTACAATATCCTTGGACTTGACAGCTGCATAGAGCATCAAAACAATGGCCGCTACAGTAAAGAAACTTTAGCTTTTGCAGAAAAAACACTTAGAAATGGCAAACCTACAGTAATTTTAAATCATCATCCCTATACAAACTACTGGGGTGGCACAGAAGAAAAAGATATCCATAAATATGTTCTCAATAATACCAAAGAGGCACAAAAACAACTCTTTCAATACAATAACCTTATATTAACACTTTCAGGGCATAAACATATTGATTCAGTAACAAAAGTCAAAGATGTTACTGTTATTGTAACACGTGGATTTATTCGCCCAAAAGATCTCGATATGTATCCGATGCGTTATATTGAACTCTCTGAAAATGAGATCAATGAAAAACTTATCTATACTGCCTAAAAGGTTTTTTTTTGAGTTACTCTTCATGGTTTAATGAACATGCAAAAAAACACAAACTCCTTGTTAAAAAGTTAGTAGCAGATGGGCTTCATAAAGAAGAGATTATAGAGTACTTTGATTTTGAAAATATGAAAGAAAAAGAGCTCGACTTCTGTCCTCTTTATGCAAAAAACAAGAAATGTCACGATATGGAGTCTCTTAACTGCTACCTCTGTGCCTGCCCAAACTTTCGTTTTAATGATAATGGCATAAAAACGATTGAAGACAAAACACAATACAGCTACTGCAGTATCAACTCAAAAGATGGCAGACAAGGTGTTTATGGAGAGAAAATCCATCAGGACTGTTCAAAATGTCACATACCCCATACAAAAGAGTATGTTACAAAACATTTTGATCTGCATTGGCATAAAATAATGTCAAAATGCGCCTTGTAATCAGAAGATGGGTATTAAAACAGATATAGCACTCCAAGAGCTACAAAAACACTTCTTCGCTTTTGAAATCCAGCAACTTCAGGCAACTACAGACGGTATTATGGATACTACCTATATTGCTATAGGTAAAAAAGCATCTTATATTTTAAAAAAATATGAACGAGAGATCCCAAAAAAGATAGCCTTTGATACAGAACTTTTAAAACATCTTCACACCAAGGGACTCAATGTCTCATATCTTCTTGCAGAATCACAGCCATGGTATCTCTATAAAAAACTCAAAGGCAAAACCCCAACAACAATCCACCTCTATCATCTTCAGATCCTTGGAAGATCCATTGCAAAACTACATCAACAGACACAGATATTTACAGAGCAAAGTAACTTTATAGACAACTATCCTCTGAAAAACTATCTAAGAGCATCATTAAAAATCTCTTTTTATTACTACAAAAAACTCTCCTCACTAACAACTTACAAACAGGAGTGTAACGGTTTTATACATGGTGATATCTTTAAAGACAATACACTCTTTGACAAAAACAGTGTTGCTCTCTTTGATTTTATAGATGGAGGGTGCGGAAGTTTTGCTTTTGAACTTGGCGTTATAGAGATCTCATTTAACCCAAAACAAAAAAAGAGTTTTACAAAAATGTTACTACGCACCTATAACCAAAATGCACCTAAAAAGATAACACCACAAGAGCTGGCTTTAGCCGTTAAAAATGCGGCAAAACTCTATGGACTTTTACGTATTTCACACCATAAAAATACAAAAAGGTCTAAAGAATTATTAAATTTTATCTAAAATTGTTAATTTATTGCATTATTTATCCAAGTTTAAAGAAGGGGGGGGGATATACTTGAACTCTAAATCTAATTTTTTGAAGAAAAAATGCAGAATTTAACTCCGCCGTTGACAACAGTTGTTGGAATAAAAGAATTCTCCTTGTACAAACTTCCAACATCTTTGCAATATGTGGCAGATATGGATCTACAATATTCTCTACAGGTGCTTTGTTGATTATTGGAACATACCCATCTGGAAGGAGAGAATATTTACGAACTGTCTCACGACTTATTCCCAATCATCTTGCTACTTCTGTCTTATTTAAGCCTTGTTTTAAAAGTTTTTTAATCATTTGAACTTGCCTCTTATCTAACACTTGACTCCTTTCAAAAAAATATGAAATGGAGTCTATCAAAAATTAATTTGATTTTTTAAGGTTTGTGTTTAAAAAGTAACTTTTAACTCACTTTCATTAGTGCCAATTTTAGCAGTTCGTTTGACAATATTTATACAATTACTTCGATTGATAGTGATAAAATTGTATGTAATGTTCAAATACCAGAGGGAAGTACTACAGTCTACTTTTATTTTAGCAATCCACATTAAATGAAAACTCAAGTGAATCTTACTTGAGTTTTGTTATAATAACTGATAAAACTATTTGGAGTTTACAAATGCAAACTTTATCAGTACAAATAGAAGATAGTTATATGCAACAGTTTATGAACTTTGTAAAAGAGAGTCATTCTAATATAACTATTACTAAAGACAATAATCTTGAACTTGATCCCTATTTTTATGAAAGACAAAAAGAGTTACATAAGAGAAGAGATGAGATAAAAAATGGTGATATTACAATAGTGTCACATGAAGAAGTTTGGGGAAAGATTAAAAATCATTTAAAAACTATTGAACTAAAATGAAAATAATTTATCATCCGATTTTCAAAGATGAGTTACTACATATCATTAATTATATTGCAAAAGATAAGCCTAGTGCAAGTATCAAATTTGCATTGGAGTTAGAAAAAACTATTTCTGAAATTCCGATTTTTCCATTTAAATATAAGCCCTCAATTTATTTTGACAATAAAAATATACGAGATATGACATACAAAAGATATACAGTTGTTTATGAAGTTAATTTAGATACCAATTCTATAGAAATACTCAAAATATTTAATAAGAACAAACCATCATAATTCATAAAAGGTACCTATGCAAATAACAATAAACGAATACAATATGCAAAATCTTCAGGCATTTAGTGAATTGAAGAAAAAAGATATCAGTGCACTTATCAATGAGGCTCTTGAGGAGTACTTTATCAATGAAGAAAAAAAGCTTCTTGAGAAGAATCTTGCAGATGAAAATGCTATGACAAATCTTGACTTTGATGAATTTTGGGATGATGTGGAGATAGACGAATGATGCTCCACGGCGGTAATATCTACAAATATGCAAAAGAACTGAATTGTGATGCTGATGAAATTATCGACTTCTCATCCAACATTAATGCCTACCGCTCACAAAAAGCAATTCCACTCAGTGAAGATCTCATAAGAAAATATGCAAACAGTGACTACCCAGAGCTAAAAAAAACACTTGCAGAGAACTACAAAACAGATGCCAAAAACATTGCTCTTTTTAACGGAGCCACAGCAGCAATCTACGCACTTTTTGCATCACTCAAAGGCAAAAAAGTCTATCTCTATGCACCGCTTTATGGTGAGTATGAAAAAGCAGCCCTTGCAAACAACAAAGATATCTATAAAATCAACCGCATAGAAGATATAGATGCCGAAATCGATAAAAAATCAATCGTTGTCTTTGTCAATCCATCAACACCGGAGGGGAGTTTTTATGATCTTGAAGATCTCTTTTTGGAGTGGAAATCAAAAAAGTGTACTGTTATTTTAGATGAGAGTTTTATAGAGTTTGAGGCGCATAAATCGCTGAAAAAATATATAAACGACTATAAAAGACTCTATATCATCCAGTCGCTGACAAAATTCTATGCCTGCCCTGGAGTACGCATAGGTGCGATCTTTTCAGACAAAAAGAACATTCGTTCACTCACTACACCACTCTGGAATATCTCCTCATTTGACGTAGCTTTTATGCAAGAGCGACTCAGTGATGCAGATTTTAAAGCAGCTTCACACACAATGCATCTGGAGCAAAAAGAGGAACTTCAAGCGATCCTTAAAAACTCCAAACTCTTTGATCGCATTGTAGAGAGTGAAGCCAACTTTATCTTGACACAATCCTCTCACGCAAAAGAGCTCTTTGAGCATCTCTTAGCACACAAAATTCTTGTAAGAAGCTGTGAGAGTTTTGACTATCTTGATGCCTCGTGGATCCGTTTTGCCGTCAAAGACAAAACATCGCAGCAAAAACTCCAAGAGGCACTCAGTGCATTCGCTTAGTATCTTTGGAACAAGCAGTGATGCCGGAAAATCGACACTTAGTTTTGCTATTACCTATCTTTTGCACCAAAAGGGTATCAAAGTTGCCCCTTTTAAAGCACAAAATGTCTCCAATAACTCTATGGTTACAGATATAAACAGCGGAGAGATAGCCATTCCTCAAGCCTTTGCAGCAGAGTCTATAGGGCTGCAAACAACACCCCTTTTTAACCCCATTTTACTCAAGTCAGGCGGAAAAAACAGAGCCCATCTTATCATCAAGGGCAAAAGCCTCAAAGATACAGATGTAAAGAGCTACTACAAAAACCTCGACAAACTCAAACCTATTGTCAAAGAGGCATTTAGCACCTTGCAAAAAGAGTATGAGTGCATTGTAGCAGAGGGTGCAGGAAGCCCTGTTGAACTTAACCTGATGGACAAAGATCTCTCAAATCTCTACATCGCACAAGAGTTTAAAACAAAGATAATTCTTGTTGCCGACATTGAGCGAGGCGGTGTTTTTGCCTCTATCTACGGTGTTTACAATCTTCTGCCAAAAGCGTTACGTAAAAATGTTATCGGTGTTATTGTCAATAAATTTCATGGGGATATGAGCCTCTTTGACAAAGGTGTACGTATTATAGAAGAAGACTTTGGCATCAAAGTTTTAGGTATTGTTAGCTACCGTCCTTTTAATCTCGGCTTTGAAGATTCGGCTTCACTGATGAACTACCAGCAGGATCTTCAAAAAAGCATCATCAAAGTAGCGGTTGTAAAACTACCCCATATCTCCAACTTTACCGATTTTGAACCGCTTGTTGCCGACAAAGAGATTGAACTTACGTTTATTAGCACACCGCAAGAGGCTCAGAGTGCAGATCTGCTTATTTTACCGGGGAGCAAGCGGGTTTTTGACGATCTTGCATGGTTGAGAGCGCGTGGTTTTGAGCAGATCATCAGCAGTAAAAAGCAAAAGATAGTTGCCATATGCGGTGGCTATGAAATGCTCTTTGAAGAGCTTGATGACAGTGCAGGTGTTGAGTCAGAGGGAGTCACCCTGAAAGGTTTTTCACGCTTTAAAGGCAGAGTCACTTTTCAAACTAACAAAGTAGTAACAAAGGGGTGTTACAATCTTTTTGGAACTATGTGTGAAGGATATGAGATCCATAACGGCATAACAAAAAAACGTGCAAAAAGTAAAAAAAATCTCTACGGTACTTTTGTTCACGGACTCTTTGAGAGTGATGCACTGCGTTATAAAATCTTCTCTGAGATCAACCCCTGCTACAGTGGATATGATTTTAAAGAGTATAAGGCACAGAGCATTGACTCCTTTGCTACGCATATAAAAGAGCATATAGATCTAGATTATATTTTAAAGCAACTTCATGATACTCACTAACACGATAACAGCACTTCTAGCTTATACGATAGACAGACTCTTTGGAGAGTTTCATTTTATAAGACACCCTATTATCTATATAGGCGATCTTATCAACTTTTTTGAGAAAAAATTTTACAAAGATTCTGTTTTTCGGGGCTGCCTGCTTGTTGCTTTTGTACTTGGGATCAGCGGATCTATGGCCTATGTTATCTACAGCTATCTCTCCTATCTGCCACTATGGGTAAATATTATTGCAAGCAGTATCATTGCCTCTATCTTTATAGCACACCATATGCTTCGTGAAGCTGTTAGCGGTGTTGTTAGTGCTAAGGATAAACGTGCAGCCATCAGTCAGCTTGTCTCACGAGATACTGCAAATCTAAGCGAGAGTGATATCTACAAAGCTGCCATTGAGACCTATGCGGAAAATCTCAGTGACGGTGTAATCGCGCCTCTCTTTTATCTACTTCTTTTTAATCTGCCAGGCATTGTTATATACAAAGCCGTCAATACAATGGACTCAATGGTCGGATACAAAACGCCAAAGTATGAAAAATTTGGCAAGTGTGCCGCACGCTTGGATGATCTGCTCAACTATATCCCCTCTCGTATAACAGCCCTGCTTATTATGCTTGTGGCAAAAAAAAGACCCCTGCTTGCTTTTTACAAAGATGGCAAAAAACACGCAAGTCCAAATGCAGGACACCCCATAACCGCTATGGCTCTTGCTCTTGATGTAACACTCGGCGGTGATACTGCCTACTTTGGAGAAGTGAAAAAAAAGGCAAAGTTTGGTCAGGGAAAAGAGGAGATTAGCCCGCAAGATGTTACAAACGCACTCAAAATTCTCTAAGGCAGAGTGTTTTTAATCATTAATCAATCTCCGTTAAAATACCCATAAAAAACGAGTTTTACAATGCAAACATACAATATTTTTACAGACAAACCAGACAGCCTCCCTGAGGGCAAAGCCGACTTTATTTTAGCAGCGAGTGTTACAAGAACCTGTGAGATCGAGGGCATTACCCAAGCGGGAATTCCCGGGATGATCCCACTCACACCGACACTAGATGCAGAGTTTATCTCTACGGAAAAAGTCTTCTCTCTTGGAGAGCTGGCAGAGACACCGACAGGTGTTCCAACACCCGCACTCATCACTCGTGCAACACATAATCTTGCTCCATTTTCAAGCATTGAGATCTTTGATCTCGGTCTTGTAAAAAAACCACAAAACTGCATCCTTCATAACTTTGATATCCAAGCATCAGAAGCTATTAACAAAGGTGCAGGCATAGATGCAAAAGCTGTTTTTAACAAAGGACGACAAGCCGGTAAGCAGTATGAACTTAAAGGAAACTACCTTATTTTAGGGGAAAGCACTCCCGCAGGTACAACAACAGCCACAGCATCGGCACTTGCTCTTGGCTATGATGTGGCAAAAGATTTCTCATCAAGCTTTTTAAATGTACCAAACAGCACCAAAAAAGAGACGATCGATGCGGCACTCTCACACATTAACGACGATATGAATAATTTTGAAAAACTCGGTCACGTCAGTGACAATATGCTGATCTTTTGTGCCGGTTTTATTTTAGAAGCAAGTCGTCGTTTTCATATTGTTTTGGCAGGGGGAACACAAATGGCAGCCTGCTTGCTTATAGCAGATGCTCTGCGTGAAGATATTTTAATGCGACTCAACCACAACAACATTAGCCTTGCAACAACGCAGTGGGTAGCAAAAGACAAAAACTCCGATATAAAACATATTTTAGAGCAACTCAGCTACACACCACATGCAATTTATACCACTTTTTCATTTGCCAATGCAGAAATTCCTGTACTGCACAAATATGATGAAGGAGAAGCCAAAGAGGGTGTTGGTGCAGGTACTGCACTTGCTTATGCTTTA
>JAMOSE010000104.1 GCA_027063215.1 Sulfurimonas sp.
AGTTCACCTCACGCAAGCTCAAAAGCTCATCAATATGCGCTTCTAGGCGCTCAAGCTTCTCAAATAAAAAGCTCTCCTCTTCAATGATGCCCTCTTTTAGATTATAAAAACCGCATCGCTTTACATCGCCTAACTGCTCAGCTAAGAGATAGTAAAACTCCATCTGAAAATCTGTCGCATCTTCATAGCTTTTTGCCGTGTAGAGTTTGTAGCTGCCTGTTTTATAATCAAGCACCTCCAAAACACCATTGCGTCTGTCTATCCTGTCAATACGTCCGATAAGCTCTATGCCCTTAAAACTTCTTGTGAGCGGCTCTTCTTGGTAAGCCACTTCCCAGCCCTCGCCAAAACGCTCTATCTCATTGTGACAAAAGGCCTTGAGCTGTTTTTTTTGTATGGCAATAAGATAGCGCTCAAGTTCACTCTCTCCACAGACATAATCAAGCTGCTTATGCAGCTGTGACTCCAACTCTTTGTAGTCATGAAAAGCTTTCTGTTTGCTATAGAGCATATCAAGGGCTTTGTGTACATCTTGTCCTATGGCATACTCGGCAGGAATATCTTGTGGTACTTCATGTGCATCAAGATGTAAGATATAGTGATAGTAGTAGCGTCTTTTACACTCTAAAAATGTTTTAAGCCTTGATGCTGAGAGCTTTACATCAGCAAAAGTGTAAGGGAGGATGATCTCCGGCTCTTTAAAAGGAGCTCTTTTTTTCTTCTCAAAGAGTATCTTTGCATAATCAAGCTCGCTGTGACGCTCCTCTTTTTTTATACCCAGCTCTTTTAAAAAACGCGACTCTCTGTTTTGCTCTGAAGCGACATAGGCGATTGCAACCTCTTTTGCATTTGCAAAGAGCATACTGTAGTAGTGCTTTTGGAGGTTTTCTCTCTCTTTGCTTGTAGGCAGTGCTGCTCGCTCACGCAAGGCTGTATTTAAAAACATATCTTTGTTGCTGCGTTTTGGAACATTGTTCTCATCAAAGTCTATGAGTATCACCGCATCAAAAGGAATACTTCTTGTCTCCAAAACACCCATAACGGTCACCTTGCCCCCACGCACATCATCAAAGCTGCGTGAGCCAAGACGCTGCGTAAAGAGACTCAAAACACTGCGCAGCTTCATCTCTTGCATAAAAGAGAGCACCTTCTCAAAACGAAAGAGTTCCTCATCAAAGATCTTAAGCTCACGTTTTTGCCTAAAGTATGCTCGTATCTCCTGCATTAAGGCAGTAAAATTGAGCTCACGCAAAGGTGTGTGGTACTTATCACTCAGCAGTGTATAGAGTCCGTCACCCACTCGCTCAAAACGAGCACTGTTTTGTGCTGTCTTGTCATCTAAGAACTCCAAAGTAGCCATAATCGTTTTATAGATTTCACTCTCTTTATAGCTCTCTCCCATTGCAAAATTCAAGTTTGATTTTGTATCAAAGAGCTGAAGCATTACAGCAGCAGACTCATTTGGCAGGACAACTGCTATTTTCTCTGCATCATATCCTTTTTGTATAAACTCATAGATCTTCTGCTTTACAAAAGCTACCTCTAGAAGCTCTTCAGAAAAAGCTTCACAACTCACTCTGCCTGCACTTTTGTAGGGCTCTTTTGAGAGAATCTTTTTCTCATTAAGAGAGAGTCGGTAACGATACTCTCCTTCAATCTCAAAACCTAAAGCTTGGAGTTTTTCTTGCATCTTTGTGTTAAATGCAGAACTAGTAAACTCTAAAATAACTTCACAATATTGTGTAGCCTCCTCTAAGAGTTTTAACTCAAAATTTGTCAGATACCCCGCTACGTCGATGCGTACGCGTTTGTGTGACTTGGCAAAGGCTTCATTGAAAGTGTAGAGTCTTGGTAAAAAGATGGGGTCTAAGAGTTTGCGCTCACAACATATTGCTTCGTATCTGTTGTAGAGCTCTATGAGTATGCTAATGTGTTCTTCATACTCACCGTACAAATCCGCATCAAGTAAACTCTCTACTTCTGTCATCTCCGCTGCAAGCTCTTCAAAAAATTTAAAAATATAGGAGGAGTTTTTTACAAAAGTAAAGAAGTTTCGCTCAATTTGCAGCTTCTCAAAGTTTTTAAAGTCTGCTGCTTCAAGGAGTAAAAGGGTACGCGTATCTTCATCTAGGGAGCTAAACTCAGGAACAAAAGCAAGTTTTGAGATAAACTCATGCATCGTAAGGTAGTTTGGAAGAAAAAGAGTGTCTGTTTCTGTGTGGAGTTGCGCATGCCTGATAGCACGCGCGGATGGAAGAACTATTGTCTCTTCATCCATAGTCTAAAATTCATAAGCACGATCATTACGTGTATCAGCTTTTATATTGTAAAATTTATAATCTTCACCGACTTTAACTTTTGCAATGATGTTGTAAACACCCTCTTTTGGAAACTTTGCATCTTTAAAACGATAAACGCCGTCTCTTACTTCTGGGTTTTGCAGTTTTTGATCAAGCTTGCTTGTCTCAGGTCTAGAAATTTGTACAATTATTTCAGCGCTGTTGATTGGGTTACCCGCTTTATCTTTGAGTCTATACTCAACTACAGGCGCCTCACCTGAGATAGTTTTTGTTGTATAAGCAAGGTCATACTTTTTATCAAAAGCGATTTTTGCTTTGATATACTCATTTGCTTTTGCATCAGCCTCTTGGTATTTAACCATGTAGTCATCACTAGGCTGAATATTTGCCTTACTTGTAACAATTACTGTTGCTACACAAAATCCAAAAACCAGCGTAATTGCAATCCCTACGCCATATGGCCAGAGTTTACCACTTTCTAAAAGTTTCATCTTTATGCCTTCTTTTATAAATCATTCTTCTAATATACATAATAATAGCATATAAAATAAAACCATAGAAAAACAACTTAATATAAAAAAGTGTCTCTTGGTTAGTTGCATTATCAAAGCCATCACCAAGCTCTATATTCTTAGATTTTGCTATCTGTTGTGCTATATCTAAATAGCCGTTAAACATAGCAGCTGAATATTTTGTCGCACTTGTCATCTTTTTTGATTTCACACCAAGTAATGGTAATATTGAACCACCGGTATGAGACATTATCTTTTTAAAGTCATCCCAGTTTCTAGCGCAACTAACAGCTAGCATAAAAGCTTGTACATTCGATGTTACAGGACTTAAAACTGCTGCTTTATCAAAATACTTATATAAAGATTTATCATTTACTTCTATATCAACTGCTTTATCCATTTCAGAAAATGTCAATAAAATAGTTGGAACAGAGCTGTCTTTAAGTATAGATTTTTCATACTCTACCATACTTACACCTGCAGGTAACTCTTTTAACATTATTAACTTTAATTTAATACCTGTCTTTTGATATAAGTCCTCTCCTAATGTTTCAATATCTTGTTTAAACTTAGGATTATGAATAATCTCATCTTTATATAAATATTCGGCATGTAATTGTGTGTGAAAAAACAAAATGAAGGTGAGGGCATAAAGCCCTCTAGTTAAAAATTTCAATGAAATTCCTTAACCAACAAAAAGGTGGTTAGGCGTAACTACTGCCCATAGAGTATATGCAGCCATAATAACAAGGCCCCAAGAAATAATTTTTTCCATATCAATACTCCTTATTTTACATCAACAACATGCTTAGCATTATCAGTGCTAATCATTTTGATTGATTTTTCATCAACTATTTTATAATAGTTTTCTGAGTTCGCTTTTTGTACACTCATAGCATTAACTGATAAGAATGCCAGTATTGCCAATAAAAGTCCAGTAGCAATAAGACCACCAGTTAAACCGTTAAGAGCCCAAACACTTCTACTTTCATTCATGCTACTCTCCTTTATTCAAGCTCATTACATATACTGCAACAGCTTCTTTTTGTTTAGCATTAAGTCTGTCCATAACTGGCATTGTACCGATAGCACCTTTTTTACCATAATCTAGAACATTAACGATAAGTTTTTCATCCCATGTTGCAATATTTGGAGCAACTTGTTCAATTCCTTTACCGTCAGCACCGTGACAAGAAGCACATACATTAGCAAATACCTGTGCACCTTCACTGTTTTGATTTTGAAGACCGTCAGCTACATACTGAGAAACAGCATCAATCTCTTTATCTGTGATTACTTGACCAGTAGCCATATTTAACAGACCGTTACGATCTGGCATCATAGAACCTTGGTAAAGTAAATTGTTGTTTGATCCATGTTCAATAACATGTTTTACACTTTTTGCAGAAATTCTTTTGTTAAGATCTGCTGCATCAATTTCATTGTTACCGTCAGCATTAAGACCATGACATGCAACACATTCAACAAGGTAAACAGATTCACCCATATTTACGAGTTCTTCACCCTTGATATTTGCATATTTTTTCTCAAACTGAGCATTTTTCTCTGCGACTTCTTCATTGTACTCACCAATTTGAGAATAAGCATTTACTGGATAACCTACAGTAAAATACCACATACCCCAAATCATAGTACCTAAAAACATAATAGCCCAACCCATTGGTACCGGGTTTTTGTATTCACCAATATTGTCCCATGACTCGTCAGCCAACTCACCTGTAGCAGTGTCAGTTTGCATTTGACGAACATACTTGATTACAACAAATACTGTAATAATTACAAGGGCAACTGCACCTGCAATCGCAAGCATATTAACGATATCACCATTTAAACCACCCTTTTGGTAACCAACTGTAACGTAAGTCGCACCAAGCATAGCAGCTGTAATGATAATTCCCCAAACATAAAGCTTGTTCATATATCTCTCCTAATTTTCTTTTTCATGAGATACAGGTTTTACCGGAGTAGAATCTATATCATCGTGTAATGCCATATTACTGTAGTGTTCATAATCTACACCTGTCGCATCTTTTCTGTTTTTGTAGAGGTGATAGATGTAGGAGTATAATCCTACAACTAAAAATACTACCAAAAAGAAGTAACCATACGCCGCAAATTCATTAAGATCCACTACATCATACCTTTACTATTTAAGACTGTTTAAGTATGCAATTAATGCAACGATTTCTGGAATTTCACCACGTGCAACTGCATCTTTAACATCTTGGTCTTTCATATCAGCAGCAACTTTTTTAGCTTCTTCTAAAGCTAATTCACGTGCTTCTTTAATTGATTTACCCATTTTAACAACTGTTGTTGATCCGTCTTTCATAGGAACAGGTTTGTTATATGGTACACCAAAGAATTGTGCAACAGTTAACTGTTCTGCATATGCAGTGTCAATATCAGCATTTGTAGTAAACATCCATGGATAACCCGGCATAATTGTTGTTGGAACAATTGATTTAGGATCTTTCATGTGGTTTTCATGCCATTCTGTTGTTCTGTAGTTACCTACACGGTGTAAATCCGGACCAGTTCTTTTAGAACCCCAAAGGAATGGTCTATCATACGCATATTCACCACTTAAAGAGTAGTGACCATAACGGTCAGTCTCTGATTTAAATGGACGAATAAGTTGTGAGTGACATGCATTACAACTGTTTTTAATGTAAACTTGGCGACCTGCCAACTCTAATGTTGAGTAAGGTTTAGTACCAATTACCGGACGAGATGCTTCAGCAAAGTTTGGAACGATTTCGATCAAACCTGCAAAAGCAATAACTATAAACACACCTACCGCAAAAAGAAACGGATTTTTCTCTAACCAATGAAACATATTATATTCCTCCCTTTCTTATGCGCCCATAGGCGAAGCATTTAGACGCTCTGCATCAACTTCTTTATTTGAAGTCCATGTTTTGTAAATATTATAAGCGAAAATAAAGAAACCTGCTAGATATAACAATCCACCTGTACCACGAAGAGCATAGTATGGGTGAAGTACATCAACAGTATCAATGAATGAGTAAGCCAAGTTACCAAATTCATCATGTGCACGCCACATCATACCTTGAGTAATACCTGCAATCCACATTGAAGTAAAGTATAAAACGATACCAAGTGTTTGAATCCAGAATTGTGCAGCCATTAAACTCTTAGAGTATAACTCACGTTTAAATACACGTGGAGCCATATGATAAAGTGCAGCAATAATCATGAATCCAACCCAACCAAGAGTACCATCATGTACGTGACCAACAATCCAGTCAGTAAAGTGAGCAATAGCATTAACAGATTTGATAGCTTGAATTGGACCTTCTAATGTTGAGAACATATAGAAAGTAGAAGCAAGTACCATAAACTTAATTAATGGAGAAGCTGCAACTTGTTGCCACTCACCCTTCATTGTAAGAAGCATATTGATCGCTGAACCCCAAGATGGCAAGATTAGGATTACTGAGAAGATAGAACCCATAGTCTGCATCCAGTCAGGAACAGTTGAGAAAAGAAGGTGGTGACCACCAGCCCAAAGATAAAC
This sequence comes from Sulfurimonas sp., assembly GCA_027063215.1. Classification (GTDB taxonomy): domain Bacteria; phylum Campylobacterota; class Campylobacteria; order Campylobacterales; family Sulfurimonadaceae; genus Sulfurimonas. Next base: position 6,375 of record JAMOSE010000104.1, read on the forward strand.
AAACATTAGACCCCAGAATGATAGTAAAGACAATTTATAAGAATAAATAGCTTGACCAGACTCTTTTGGTAAGAAGTAGTAAATCATTGCAATAATAGGCACAGTAAATACGAATGCAACCGCATTGTGTCCATACCACCATTGTACTAGTGCATCATTTGTACCTGCATACATAGACACTGAATGCATCCAGTCACCAATTGCACTCTCACCTGCTGGAGATGTTGCAAGCATAGTTGGTACTTCCATGTTGTTAAACAGATAAAGCATAGCCACACCTAAGAATGTAGCAATATAGTACCAAATTGAGATATACAATGACTTTTCACGACGAATACCGATCAGACCGAAAATTGAAACACCCCAAAGTACCCATACTACTACAATAGCAATATCAATTGGCCATTCAAATTCAGCATACTCTTTTGAAGTTGTATAACCCATAAACAGAGAAACAACAACCGCTGCTACACCAATTACATACAACCAAAATTGTAACTTTCCGATAAACATCAAAAATTTAGATTCAGCCATAGATACTTTTAGTACCCTTTGACCAACATAAAACCAAGTAGCAAAAATACCACTTACAGTAAAACCAAACGCAACTGCATCAGTATGCAGTGGACGAAGACGACTAAAGTTTGTGTATTCAGCCAAACCTTCACCAAAAACTGTATTTAGTCCTGGGAAAGCAAGCTCAAATGCAATAAATACACCGATAGCCATACCAACAATTCCTAATATAATAGTTGTCAGCATGAACATCTTTGCAACCGTATAGTCGTACTCTAATGGACGATTCTCCATATATAGCCTCCTTAAGATTCAAAGCAATAAGTTTACTAAGTGCAAAATACACTTATTAAACTAATCAACACTTGAATATTAGCACTGTAATTGTTTAAATAATCTTAATTAAAGAGAGAATTTGTGGATTTATAAGCTTTATGTTTACTTTTGGAAATTTATATATATTTAAGTTATGAAAGATATTACTTTTTCATAAGTAACACACTACGTGCTACTTATCTGTTCTTTAAAAGAGTTAAAAACTCTGAGAAAATATAGCGGCTTTCTTTTGGACCCGGAGAAGCTTCAGGGTGATGTTGAACAGAAAATATCGGTTCATCTTTATACTTCAAACCTTCGATTGTATTATCAAAAAGGTTTGTATGTGTTACCTCCGCTATCTCTGTAATATTATCCGGTACATTATAGTTATGATTTTGTGCTGTTATCTCTACAAAACCGGTTTTTTCATTTTTAACAGGATGGTTTCCACCATGGTGACCAAATTTTAGTTTGAATGTATTGTATCCGTGAGAGATTGAAAGCAGTTGATGTCCTAGGCAGATGCCAAACATCGGCACCTTTGCAGCGATCAGTTTTTTAATCTCATCTTGTTCCTTTTTAAGTACAAGAGGGTCCCCTGGACCGTTTGACAAAAAGACACCATCTATCTCTTTTGCTTCATATTTTGCTATTAATTCTTGTGCTTTAAAATCATTTGGAATAACTTCAACTTCAATACCCGCAGAGACAAGCTCATTTAAGATATTGCGCTTTACACCAAAGTCAATCGCTACAATTTTTGCTTCTGCTTTTGGTGGTTCATCATATGAAAATGCTCTGTAATTGTAAGTACTGGAAGTATGCTTATATGGCTCTTTTGTACTCACTTGCTCAATATAATTTACATCTTCAATACGTGGAGAATTTTGTAATATTTTTTTGAGCTCATCTTTATCACTGATCTCAGTTGAAGCAATCATCATCATCGCACCTTCAGCACGAAGCATCTTTGTCAAAAAGCGTGTATCAACATTGCATAAACCCATAACATCATATTTTTTCAAAAACTCTGCAAGTGATGCTTCCGCACGGAAGTTTGAGTAACGTTCTTGATACTCTCTTACTATCATACCCTTTGCGTGAGCGGCAAGTGATTCCATATCTTGATCATTTACACCGACATTACCAATCTCAGGCATTGTAAAAGTTACAAACTGACCGGCATATGAAGGATCACTCATTATCTCCTGGTATCCTGTCATAGATGTATTAAATACAATCTCACCTACTTCAGTTTTATCTGCTCCAAAACTTGCAGCTTCAATAAAAGTACCGTTTTCTAGGTATATCCACGCTTTTTTTATCTCTTTCATAATCTACTCCATTCCTCTTTTACTCATCTCTTCACGGTAGAGCTTTTCATATAAGATCTCAAACTCATCAGTACCTGGTATAAATTTTCTCTTATATGAGCGAATCTTTGTCATAACAGCATCTTCAATCTCTGAAGAGTCAGCGATAAATGATGTAATCGCATTGTAAATAATATTTTTTACACGATTTTCATTTACCTCAAAATGAATCAAATCCTCTTCATAAAGCTCATCTAAAATCTTATGTGCAAGATCTGAAAAACGCTCTTCATAATCAAGTATCACATCAAACTGAGGTGCCAGTTTTTTCTTTATCATGAAAAAGAGTTGACGCTCATCTGCTAGCATAAACTCTATCTCTTCCTCATTCTCTTCAAGGTATTCATTTACCTTCTCTTCAAGAGCCATCTCTTTTTTGACACTCTCTTCGAGAACTTTTTGTGCTTCTGCTGCAACACGGTCAAGCCCTTGTGTCATTTTTACAACACCACTTTTTGCTAAGTCTACGGCGATTTTATTTGAGATATGAGGAATAGTTTTTAATGATACTTTCATGATAGCGACACCTGTTTATGAGTTAAATTTGGATATTTTACTATAACTTAGGTAAAAGTCTTATTAGAAGATTTATTTTGTAAGAAGTAATGTTAAATCTGAAGCTTTTTTTGGGTCCATTTTTGTCAATATTTTACCGACTACTTTTGGCTTCAATGACTGCAAGATAGCTGCTGCTTCTTTGGTATCCATACCAGAAAGAACTGCCGCTGCTGCACCTGCTTTCATCTTTGCAAAAGTCTGTGCTATCTTACTCATTTTTATACTTTTGAGCTCTGCTAATACTTTTTTGTTTGCTTCAAGCATTGCTTTGATATTTTGCTCTTTTTGCGTAAGCTCTTGTTCTTTACGTGTAAGCATATCCTCTTTTGTGGCAAGCTTTTGTTCTTTTTGTTTCAAAAGTTCTTCTGTCGCTGTTTTTAAAGCTTGTAGTGCCTGTTTTTGTTCATCTATGCGTTCTAACTCAACAAGCAGTTCACTTTTACGCTCTTTAAAGATTTCAGTACACTCAAAAAGTTTATCACTGGTCTGTAATGCGAAAAGAGCATTGGCACTTACTATTAAAAGAAAAAGATATTTCATTATGATGCTTTCCTTTTTGTCTCTTTTTTGCCAAAAGTCATCAATGCTATTTCATCGAGACGTTTTACTTCTGCTTGTTTTTGTGCTTTGAGTACTTTTTCAATCTCTTGAAGCTCTAAATACTTAAACTTTTCATATTCAATCATCGCTTCTTTAAGCGTCTCTTTTACTTTTTGCACTTCATTTTTAGTAAATTCGAGCCACTCTTCATTATGCTGGATAATTGCACGCTGACGACTCAAAAGTGTTCTGTTTGCAAGAAGTTGTGATATAGACCCGCTGTTTGGCTGTTCTATATTTTGAAGTTCTTTTAGAGATTTGTGAAGTGCCTCTTTGGCACGTTCATGATTTTGCAGGGCTTGTTGAAGCTCTCTCTCACGCTTTTGCATCGCATCTTTTTTGATAGCAACCAAAGAGCTAAAGCGTGTCTTCATAAGAGCTTCCTTTTAAAACCTAGAGGATGATTGTATCATCTCTCTCAGGTGAAGTAGAGATAATACCGACTTTTGTCTGGCTAATCTCTTCGATAAGTTTAACATACTCTTGGGCAGTTTGTGGTAAATCTTCAAATTTTCTCACACCAACTGACTTGTCCCAACCTTTAAAAGTTTTGTAAATCGGTTTTACATTCTCTAAATCAACCGGTACATAGTCGATCTCTTTGCCATTGTACTCATAGGCAACACACACTTTTACCTCTTCAAAGCCATCAAGTACATCAAGCTTCATAAGTGCTAACTCATCACAACCGTTTAGGCGGCTTGCATAGCGAGTAGCTACAGCATCAAACCAACCACAGCGACGCGCACGACCTGTTGTTGTTCCAAACTCATGCCCCTGCTCACCAAGACGCTTGCCATCTTCACCAAGATCTTCTGATGGGAATGGTCCGTTACCAACACGCGTACAGTATGCTTTTACGATTCCTGTCACTTTTCCGATATCTTTAGGGTTAAGTCCAAGACCTGTACAAGCCCCTGCACTTACTGTTGAAGATGAAGTAACATATGGATATGTTCCATGGTCGATGTCAAGCATAGTACCCTGAGCACCCTCTAAAAGTACGCGTTTACCTTCAGAGTCGAGTGCTCGCCATACCATCTGCGTTGTATCTGTTATAAAAGGAGCAAGTTTCTCTTTATACTCATTAAGTTCTGCTAAAAGATCCTCTTTTTTAGGAGCATGAAGGTCCATAACATCAAAGATAGGTTTGTTCTGCTCAAAGTAGTCTAAGATTGTCTGACACAACTTCTCTGGGTCTAAAAGCTCACCTACACGATGTCCGATACGATTAATCTTATCTGAGTATGCAGGTCCGATTCCTTTCCCTGTTGTACCGATTGCTTTATCGCCTTTGAGACGCTCTTTTGCCTGATCTATTGCAGCGTGGTACGAGAGATTTAAGTGTGCCTTGTCAGAGATATACAAACGCCCTTCTAAACCTTCAAACTGCTCCATCTCTTTAATGATAGATGAAGGAGATAAAACAACACCATTTCCTATAACATTGATAGCTTTAGGATTAAGTACACCAGAAGGGATAAGGTGCAGTGCATACTTCACACCATCAACCCAGATAGTGTGTCCTGCATTGTGACCACCCTGGCTGCGACATACCATGTCATACTCTAAAGCAAGCTTGTCAACTATCTTACCTTTACCTTCATCACCCCACTGAATTCCAACAATTACATCTGCTTGGTTTCTACTCATCTTATTTTCCTTCTTCTAGTGCTTCACATAAAGCA
>JAMOSE010000105.1 GCA_027063215.1 Sulfurimonas sp.
CTTGAAGGCGGTGTTTATGTACCAATAGAAAGTGTTGTAGAAAAACATGTTGCAGAACTCTTTCCAGGATATACCCTGATCAAATATGCACCGTTTCGAGTAACAAGAAATGCAGATATTGCCATTGAAGAAGAAGAGGCTGATGACTTTATGGAGATCCTTGAAGAGGGTCTTAAGCTTCGTAGAAAAGGAGAGATGGTTCGACTGGAAGTGGGAAGTAATGCCGATGCGGAGATTATCAACTTTATCAACAAACATACCAATGTTTACAAAGATGATATCTATACATTTCATACATTTTTAAATCTTGCATCGCTTTGGCAGATCGTCTCAAACAAACAGTTCGCGCATCTTCTGCTGCCTCCTTTTAAACCAAAACTTCTTCCACCACTTGATAGTAGTGAAGATATCTTTGCCACACTTGAAAAGCAAGATGTCTTAATGTACCACCCTTATGAGAGTTTTGAACCGGTTGTCAAGTTTATTCAAGTTGCTGCAAAAGATCCTGATGTCGTTTCAATTAAGATGACACTCTATCGCTCAGGTACCAACTCACCTATTGTAAAAGCACTGATGGATGCAAGTGAGAGTGGCAAACAGGTAACGGTTATGGTTGAGCTTAAAGCTCGTTTTGATGAGGAAAACAACCTTATCTGGGCAAAGGCACTGGAAAAATCAGGAGCACATGTAATTTACGGAATTAAAGGCTTTAAAGTACATGCAAAAGCTGCCCTTGTAACACGTAGAAAAAATGGAAAACTCAAACAGTATGCTCACTTAGGAACAGGAAATTACAATCCAAGTACGGCAAAGATCTATACCGATATGAGCTATATGACTTCTAAAGATATCATTACAAACGATCTAACACGTTTCTTTCACTTTTTAACCGGTTTTAGTAAAAAAGGAAAACTTAATGAACTCTATATGGCACCGACACAGATCAAACCAAAAGTACTCTCTTTAATTCATAATGAAACACGACAAGGGAAAAATGGTCAGATCATTGCAAAGATCAACTCTCTTGTGGATGAAGATGTGATCAAAGCTCTCTATAAAGCCTCTCAGGCAGGAGTCAAGGTTGAACTGATTGTTCGCGGGATCTGCTGTCTAAAACCTGGCATTCAAGGGGTAAGTGAAAATATTCGTGTTATTTCAATCATTGGAAAATATCTTGAACATCCACGTGTCTTTTACTTTAAAAATGATGCAACAAAAGTCTATATCTCCAGTGCAGACTGGATGCCACGTAACTTAGTCAGAAGAATTGAACTCCTTACTGCCATCAAAGATGATACAGCACAAAAGAAGATCATTCAAATCTTAAAACTCCAGTGTTCTGACAATGTACTTGCACATGAACTGCAAAGTGACGGTACCTATATTAAACTCAAGCCAAATAATGGAGAAAAAGCGATTAATAATCACAAACTGCTTGAAGAGTATGTCAACAAAATTGCAAAAGCAACCAAAAAAGAGACCTCAACCTATGTACAACAACTGGTTAACCGTCTCTTTATAGAGAGTTAGGAGAAACAATGTTACACACATTTAAAGATACAATGCCAAAGGTAAAAAAAGGAACATGGATAGCACCATCAGCAGATGTCATCGGTGATGTCAGTATCGGTGAAGATTGCTCTATCTGGTTTGGCTGTGTGGTACGTGGTGATGTTCACTATATCTCTATAGGGGATCGTACAAATATTCAGGATCTCTCTATGATTCATGTAACACACTATAAAAACGGTGACAAATCAACAGGAAACCCTACAGTTATTGGCAATGACGTTACAGTAGGTCACCGTGTAATGCTACATGGCTGCACTATAGAAGATGCCTGCCTTATTGGCATGAGTGCAACAATTTTAGATGGTGCTGTGATTGGAAAAGAGTCTATTGTCGGTGCTGGTGCGCTGGTAACGAAGAATAAAGTATTTCCACCAAGAAGTTTAATCGTAGGAAGTCCTGCAAAGGTAGTTCGAGAGTTAAATGAGACAGAGGTAGCAGAACTTTACGCTTCTGCCAAACGCTATGTGGAGTTTAAAAAAGATTATGAAGATTAAAGAACATTATGTTCTGTAATCTGCATTGATCTCGACATATTTATAACCAAGATCACATCCATATGCTTCAAAGCTTCCCTCTCCAATTCCCAGATCACATGAAATTGTAAAAGAATCCTTTTTCATTACTGCTGCAGCTTTTGCTTCCATTGCCGCATCAAAAAAGAGTGCTCCTCTTTTGTAAACACACACATCATCAAAAGAGATTGTTAATAGCTCCTCAGCAGCTTCAGCACCACTGGCACCTACAGTAGAAGCGATGCGTCCCCAGTTTGGATCTTCGCCATAGAGTGCCGTTTTAACAAGTAGAGAGTTTGAGAGTGCTTTTGCCACGATCTCAGCCTCTTTATCATCTTTTGCACCTGTTACTTTATACGTTACCAGTTTAGTAGCACCCTCCCCGTCACGTACCATCTCACGTGCCAAAAATCGCATAATCTTCTCTAAGGCCTCTCCAAATGCCTCTTTATGATACACACCTGATTTTGCATTGCTAAGAAGCATCACAGTATCATTTGTAGAGGTATCACCATCAACACTTGCAGCATTAAAGGTTACTTCTACCTTTTCATTTAAGATCTCTTGCATCTCTTGTACACTCACTTGTGCATCTGTTGTAATAAAACAGAGCATGGTAGCCATTGCAGGATTTATCATTCCGGCACCTTTTGCCATAGCGCCAATATGAAAATGTGTTCCATCGGCAAGCTCTACTCTATAGGCCTTTTCTTTTGAGAAGCTGTCTGTTGTCATAATGGCCTGCGCTGCTGCATGCGGTTGACGTTTTGTAAGATCAAAGAGTTTTGCACCCTTAATGATCTTTTCTTTTGGCAGACGCACACCGATAACACCCGTTGAGCTCATCAGTGGATTATGCACACAATCAGGAAGCGTTGCTAAAATCTCATCTATATCAGCCACTCCTGCCTCCCCTGTCATAGCATTTGCATTTTTTGAGTTAATAAGAATAAAATTTGTTTCAAACTCCCCTTTTGCCTTACAGTGTTTTATAGGGGCAGCTGCCATTTTATTTGTTGTAAAAGTTGTTGCAATCTGACAGAATGATTCTGAATAGACAAATGCCATATCTTTAGCCCCATCAGGTTTTAAACCCGCACTTACACCATCTGCAAAAAAGCCATCTGCAGCACATACACCACTCTCTAATTCTATTAATTTATACAAACTTTAACTCCTTTGGTTTTACTCTTTTTCTGAGTAAATCTTTTGTAATTTTAATACCATCTTGCGTACCAATAACTAAAAGTTTTGATTCGCTCATCACCAAGGTATCTCCTTTTGGCATAGAGATAAATTTTCCATCTTTTTTACGAATACCGACAACAGAAGTATTTGCAATCTCACGAATATGTATCTCTTTGAGTTTTTTGAGTACTGCCCAAGAGTAACGCGGAATTTCAAGCTCTTGCATATCTAAAGGATTATCACTCTTATATAAAAACTCTTCAAGCAAATTTTCCATATCAGGGCGTGCTGCCATTGCACTAACTCTTTGTGCTGTCAGTTTTGTAGGACTTACCACGGTATCTGCTCCAAGTTTTTTCAGCTTCTCTACATCACTTATAGTCTCTGCCGAAGAGATTACATAGTAAGGACGTGGCAGGTCATGCTCTTTTTCAAAAAGTCTTACAGATGCTATCAAGGCGATATTATCTGCTATGGAATCAGAGAGTGTAATAAGCCCTTTTGCTGAAGAGAGATGGGCTTTAAGCATTGCCAGTTCTGCATGAGGCTCAGCTTGGAGATACTGCGGGTACTTATACTCTTTTGCCCATTCATGGATCTCAGGACGTGGATCAATGACGACAAAAGGAATATGATTCTTCCGTAACTGTTTTGTAACTTCTATTGTGTAATCATTATGATAACAAACAACAAAATGTTTTTTGAGCCTTGCAATTTTATACAGCATTCTTCGCTCCTTGAGTATGGCAACAATATGCCCTTTATTAATCTCCGCCACCAAAATACCTATAGCACTTGAAAAGACTGCAAATCCGGCAATAATAAGATTGATTGTAAAGATTCTACCAGCTTCTGAAATAGGCGCTATCTCTCCAAAACCAACTGTAGTAAAGGTAATTGCTGTCTGATAAATAGCATCAGTAATAGCAAAACCATCAATAACAACATAGCCTATTGTACCAACAAGCATAATAATAACAGTAAGTATAAGGGGTAATCGAAAAGCTTTGAGATGGGGATAAACTTCAGGAAGAAGTTTTTTATCTGGTTTGGGAGATATCTCCCAATTAAGGAATTTGCGAATCCTTGCTAAAAGATTCAAGAAAAATTCCTAAAACTTACGAATTTTTCTTAAGTGTGCGTAATTCTCTTGCAGAAATCTTAATTTTTTTCGTTGTACCATCTTCTAATGTGATACGCACTGTTCTTAGGTTTAATAAAAAACGACGCTTTGTTCTGTTTTTCGCGTGAGAAACGTTGTTCCCACTCATAGGGCCTTTGCCGCTAATAGCACATCTTCTTGCCATTTGAGTATCCTTGAATGATATTTAAAGTTGCGAATTGTACCAAATCAAAGCAAAACTTCAACTTAAGCCAATTTTTTTTCTTTATCTTTTTTCTTTTTTAGTATACTTTTATGAAATAATAGTTAAAATATACAATATTCAACAGAAAGTATACAGTTTTGATAACACAAGAAAAAATTGATTCATTTATAGCAAAGATTCCACCATCACCAAAGGCCTTAAGAGAAACAATAGTTGCTCTCAATGCAGGAGAACTCCCAAAAGCTGCACGTGCCGCAGAACAAGACAGAGCACTCAGCAGTTATCTAAAACATTTAGTCAACAAACCTATTTATGGTTTTACAAGAGAGGTAGAAGAAATCTCTCAAATATTTGGTATTTTAGGTGTTGCGCGTTCCCAACAAGCTGTTTACAGTTATATGCTCACACTTTTATCACCTGATAAATGGCAGCTTTTCAAGCTAAATAAAAATACTTTTCATGATCTACAAGCAGAACTCGCTGTATCTTGGAATAAAATTTTAAAACATCTCAATATTAACGATAAAGAGATTGAAAGTGCTATATCTTTACTTCCTGCAAGCATAATTGTTTCAGAGGCACTCTTTAATGAAAAAATTCAAGATATTACACTCCTTCGGACTACACATGACATAGATCTAAATACTATTTTAAAACGACTTTGTAATATGGATCTGTTTGATATTTGTGAACGCATTGCCCAAAAATGGGAGATGGATGATAAAATAGCAAAAATCATTCAAAGTGCAAGTGGCATTAAACCGTCTGAGGATGAACAAATCAATACATTAGGAAAATGGATGCATCTTTTACTCTTTTTTACACTCTCAAAACCACAATACATTGAAGCAGGTCTCAATGATTTTATTGACTTTCAAATTGATTTTGTAGCAGACATTTATGAAGAATTTGCAACAGTAATGGAAATAGCATGAGAGCAACAGTTAAAGATGGTCTTGGAGTATTTCATCCGCAGGGTTTTTTAGACGGCGTATCGGGTACTGCATTTTTAAGCATAGAAGACATTGAAGCCACACTAAAACTCAATGTCGATATGGTCCTTGTCTCCTTGAAAAAGGTGATCTTTTTTAATCGTAATGGACTGGATCCCTTTATAAAACTTTTTCAAAAAGTACGAAGTAACAATCATCTTATTGTCGGTTTTTGTGATTATGATCATAAAAAATATGACACAATTATGAAATTTTATAAAGATGAGCTCATGTTCTCACTCTTTAAAACACACGAAATAGCTGCACTTTTTACAACAAGCTTTAAAAATAAAAGTAAAAATCTCCTTATCTACAGTGATGACAAGTCACAACGTGCGGCAATGGCTATTGAACTTCATGATGCAGGACATAATCCTATAGTTGCGCAAACAAAAAAAGAGTTTGAAGAAAAAGCAAAAAACAAAGAACTCTATGACCTCATCATTGAAGATACTTTTTTAGGTCAAATGGGTCAAAAAGTAGCCACAAGAGTCACCGGCAATGCCATTATTTATACAGTTTCTTCTTTTTTAGATGCAGAGATAGGGAATACTTTTAATATTGCTTATCACAACAATTCTTTAAATGTTGGATTTCGACTCTTTATCTTTGATGCTTATAAAGTTGTAAGTATGAATGTTCATGCACTCAATTTTTTCTCAAAACTGGCATCTTCAGCAGCAGAATACAATGCTACCATCTGCTTTGTAGGTATGACCTTTGAAAAGACCCCATTAACGTTTAAAGAGACTCTTGAAGATTCAGGTATTATGTTTTTTGATCAAATGGATGATATTTTAGGTGATAAAGAGTTACTCAAAGAACTTGGAGCAAGCTCAGCTGCTGCGATCAAAAACAAACGGGTACTCAATAAAAAAATAGTAACAGAAACATCTAATTTTATAGAAGCAACTGTTGCAACAATAGAGATGATGACAAATTCTAAAGCAATCAAAGAAGCTGTTAAGATGAATCAAATTGAGATCAAGGAGAGAGAAGATAAAATTGCAAGTTCTATAGGCTTTTATGGAGATATAGATGGTATGGTAATTCTTGTTTTTCCTCAAGGCATAGCCAAAACAGCCTGTGAACTTCTTATAGGAGAAAAGACTGATGATCAAGAGCTTATTTTAGATACATTAGCAGAACTTGTCAATATTGTCGGAGGAAAAGTAAAAACACTTCTTTCTGATGAAGGAATTAGCGTCGATATAACACTTCCTAGAACCTACCCAAATATTGAGAGTCTTTTTGATGTAGCAGAAGGAAAAAAAGGAATACAGGTCGATCTAAAATTTAATGATGATAAATTTCTCTTTTTCTTAACTAGATAAAAGTATCATCTGTATATAATTTCGTTTATACATAAAGGAAATATATGATTCAAGTAGCACCAAGTATTTTATCTGCTGATTTTGGTAATCTCGCACGTGATGTAAAAGAGATATGTGAAAAAGGCTGTGATCTCGTTCATGTTGATGTCATGGATGGACATTTTGTACCAAATCTCACTATCGGACCGGTTGTTGTCGAAGCTGTAGCTCGTGTTGCAACAAAACCACTCGATATTCATCTTATGGTTGAAAACAATACTTTTTTTGTGGAACTTTTTGCACCGCTCAAGCCAGAATATATCTCTTTTCATATAGAAGCAGAGAAGCATCCGCATAGATTGATTCAAAAAATTCGCTCATATGGTATAAAACCGGCGATTGTTTTAAATCCAAATACGATTCCAGAAGAGCTTGAATATATCTTGCCGGATCTTGATATGGTTTTACTTATGAGTGTAAATCCCGGTTTTGGTGGTCAAAGCTTTATTGATTCTGTGATCCCAAAAGCAAAAAAACTCAATGAGATGCGCAATCGTCTCAATCCAGACTGTCTTATCGAAGTAGATGGAGGGGTGAGTGATAAGAATATTGCAGCGCTCAAAGATGCAGGTGTGAATGTCGTTGTTGCAGGGAGCTATGTCTTTAAACATCAAGACAGAGCAGAGGCAATTAAAAGTCTGCAAATCTAATGCGTACAAAAATCTGCGGTATTACAAACTATGAAGATGCGATGGCAGCTATTAAAGCCGGTGCAGATGCACTCGGCTTTGTATTTTATGAAAAGTCTCCCCGATATATAACACCAAAGCGTGCCAAAGAGATTATTGAGAAGCTACCTCCATTCATTGAAAAAGTTGCTCTCTTTGTTCATGTAGATGCACAGGAAGTAGATAGTATCTGCCAAGAAGTAGGTGCTACTCTTGCACAAATACATTTTGAAGCTTCTCGAGAGTTTTATCAAGAACTCCAAACACCCCATATCAAAGTTATTCGTGCAAAAACAAAAGAAGATATACTGCACTACAAGGATGAGTATCGCTTGGTTGATGCCTATTGTCAAGCATATGGAGGAGCAGGTAAACGTATTAACATTGAGTGGTTTGATAATATAGACTGCTCAAAAATTATCTTGGCAGGCGGACTTGATCCAAGCAATGTCACAACACTCAAAAACTATGGTTTTTATGGCGTTGATGTCAGTAGTGGCGTAGAAAAAAGTCATGGAATAAAAGACCATCAAAAAGTAGAGGATTTTATAAAAAATGCTAAGCAATAATATCTCTTTGGATCATAAAAGCATATCTCGGCTCTCTTCAAAAGGGCTCTCCCTAAAAACACTCAAGGATCAACTTGAACATGAACTTGAACTCTCACTTGAACTCTGGAGAGCGCAAGGACTTAACCTGGTTAAACACCAAGGCTATTACTATTTTGATACAGCCTTCATTCCTATAGAAGAAGCTGAATTTTGTATAGTAGATATTGAAACCAATGGTTCAAAAATAGAAAAACACCAGATCATTGAACTTGCAGCGGTAAAAGTAGTTCGTGGAAAAATTATAGATAGATTTGAAACCCTTGTTTATACAAAAGAGATTAATCCTCATATCACTGAAATAACAGGCATATACGCTGAAGATACAAAAGATGCTCCTCCACTCAAAGAGGTATTAGAAAAATTTAAACTTTTTCTGGGAAATGCAATTTTTGTTGCCCATGATGTAAAATTTGATTATATGTTTATCTCACAAAGTATGGAAAAAATTGGTCTAGAACCACTTCTAAACAGAAGTCTCTGTTCTTTAGCTCTTGCTGAACGTACCATAGTATCCTACCGTTATGCACTCTCTTATCTCAATGATGCACTTCAACTCAACCCAAATGCACAGCATCATCGCGCTATGAGTGATGTACTGACAACATACGGACTTTTTTTATTATCGTTGGAAAATTTGGATGAAAATATAAAAACAGTAGAAGATTTGATAAAATTTTCTAAAGAGGGAAAAAGAGTGAAGCGTCCAAAGTTTGACCCTTTAAAAGAGGAAAAAAGAGAGTCAAAAGATTAATCTTTTGACTGTTCCTCTTCTTTCTCTTTTACAGGCTCTTCTTTTTGTGTCTCTTCTTTCTCTGATTCATCTGTGTCTTCAGACTTCTCTTTTTTAGAAGATTTTAAGATATTGAAGCTATCAAGAAGTGAAGTTTTTTCCTCTTCTTCTTCAAGACTTGCATCTTTAAAAGCACCAGGAGCTGTAAGTTTTGTGAAACGAGCTTCCATTCTCTCTTCTTCACTCATCTCTTGAAGTTTTTCAACTTCTGTAAGAAAATACTCTTTAATTGCTTCTGCCGCAGCTTCTTTTTCACGATGTGCACCAATTAATGGCTCATTAATAATGTCATCAATAAGTCCAAGATCCAAAAGATCCTGTGAAGTGATTTTCAGTGCATTTGTTGCGGTCTCTACCTTTTTAGGATCATTCCATAAAATTGCAGCACAACCCTCTGGTGATATAACAGAAAAGATTGAGTAGCGCATCATTGCAAATCTATCAGCTACACCAATAGCAAGTGCACCACCCGAACCACCTTCTCCAATTACAACTGAAACTGTAGGAGTTTTAAGTTCTGCTAATTCTAAAAGATTTCTAGCAATTGCTTCTGATTGATTTCTCTCTTCTGCACCAATCCCAGGATATGCACCCGGAGTATCTATAAGCATTAAAAGTGGCAGATTAAACTTTTCTGCAAGTTTCGCAGCACGAAGTGCTTTTCGATACCCTTCTGGGTGTGGCATACCAAAATTACGCTTAAGTTTATTTTTAGTACCACGACCTTTTTGCTCACCAATTACTACAACTTTCTGATCTCCAATATATCCCATATAACAGATAATTGCAGCATCATCACGAAAGTGTCTATCTCCATGAATCTCATACTTATCATGCATAATAAGATTGATATAATCTAATGCATACGGACGATCAAGATGACGTGCAAGCTGAAGCTTTTGAAAATCAGAAAGATTTTTATAAATCTTCTCAACCTCTTTATTAAGCTTCTTCTTTAACTCCTCTGCTGCTTCGTTATCATGACGAACCTGTGCAGAGATAATATCTTCTTGAATAGATTTAATCTTCGTTTCAAATTCTAAATATGTAGCCAAATCAAATCCTTTTTAGATCTTTTTAAAAATTACAACACCGTTTGTTCCACCAAAACCAAATGAGTTTGACATAACTACATTTAATTCTGCTGCTCTTGCACCCTCTGTTACATAGTCAAGGTCACAATTTTCATCAGGATTCTCATAATTTATTGTTGGAGGAATAATTCCATCACGCATTGCCATTAAACATGTAACTGCTTCAATACCACCTGCAGCACCAAGACAGTGACCAATTTGTCCCTTGATTGAACTCATTGGAGGACAGTTCTCTTTTCCACCAAGTAAATCTTTTAATGCTGCCGTTTCATTTTTATCATTTATTGGAGTTGAAGTTCCATGTGCATTTACATAGTCAAGCTTAGGCTCACCTGCCATTTTGTATGCTGCTTTCATTGCACGTGCAGGACCATCAAGGCTTGGCGTTGTAATATGATTTGCATCACCACTCTCACCAAAACCAATAATCTCACCATAAATATTTGCACCACGAGCTACTGCATCTTCATATGTCTCTAAAACCAGTGCACCGGCACCTTCACCCATAACAAAACCATCACGCTGTGCATCAAATGGACGTGATGCATGTTTTGGATCATCATTTCTTGTCGAAAGAGCTTTCATTGCAGCAAAACCACCAACACCAACACCAGTTACTGCTGATTCTGCAGCAACGACAAGCATCTTATCTGCTCCGCCACACATAATCGTTTTACACGCTTCATTAATAGCATGTGTACCTGCCGCACATGCTGTTACAGATGATAAATTCGGACCTTTTGTTCCATGCTCGATAGATACAAAACCACCAAGCATATTCACAAGAGCTCCAGGGATAAAAAATGGAGAGATACGACGAGGACCGCGAGAATTTAGAATGATAGAGTTTTTCTCAATTGAAGGCAAACCCCCGATTCCAGAACCTGCTGAAATACCAAAACTCTCCATATCTATATCTTCGCCAAAAGCTGCATCTGCCATCGCTTCTTGTGCAGCTTTTAAACCTAAATGAATAAATCTATCAGCTTTTTTCACCTCTTTTGGCGGCATTACAGTTGCAGGATCAAAGTTTTTTACCTCACCCGCAATTTTCACACTGAAACTTTCTGGGTCAAAAAGAGTAATAGTGTCAATTCCACATTCGCCTTCGCATATTGCTTTGAATGCACTCTCTTTATCATGTCCAACAGAATTAATCATACCAAGGCCAGTTACTACTACTCTTCTCATCTACATACTCTCCATAAAATAAATATATTAAAATACTTTTAAAAATTAATTA